>NZ_JBEZFH010000037.1:0-42414 GCF_040649355.1 Sphaerisporangium sp. NPDC049002
TACATTCCGAACCCGGAAGTTAAGCTTTCCAGCGCCGATGGTACTGCACCGGGGACGGTGTGGGAGAGTAGGACACCGCCGGACAAATATTTGATAGGTAGGGAAGCCATCCACATTGTGGGTGGCTTCCCTGCGTTATAGGGGTTATTCTCCCTCGTCCCCTCTTTATTCAATACCTCGCTTCCTACCTCGGCGTCATCCCTCCCGGGGTCGTCGATGAGCTGGCCGCGGGCCGTCGGGCTTAGATCGAGGTCGATGTCCTCCATCGGGCATGCCTGTCCCATCCGTCGCACTCTCGACGGTCCCTCGCCGTAGGCCGGCGCCGGTATCGCCGCCCCGCGTCCGACCGCGTCGGCGCCTGAGTACAGATCAAGGTTCGGCGGGTGATCCAGGTCAGAGCAGCGGAGGACCAGCGGGGTCCAGATCAGCGCAGGCGGGGGGTGGCACCGGCCGCCACCGGCCGGAGCGCGGTGGAGCGCGGTGCCGTAATACGACTGTCATAACTGCTTGAGCTGCGGCGACATGTCTTTTGACAATTGCAGTCTGTCCGTTATTCAAGCGCTTGGTTGCAATGCATGTTCGTTGTCGGCGTGACGCGCTACGCTTCCCGATACTCAGGAGCAGATCTCCACCACGTGTGGCTGGTTGGCGCTAAGGGGTGTGATGTCGTGGCCGGTAGGCATCGTAATCTTGATCCCCTTGGATATGACGGGTGGAAGGACGACCCCTCCTCCCGGGGTGACCGGCCCAAAGGCCTTCGGAGATTCAGGGGCCGCGCGTCCCAGTCCAGGAGCGCGACGCGGTCCACCAGTGATCAGGGGTCCGGGAGCACTGAGGAAGCCCAGGATGGCCGTAGACCCTGGAGCGATGAAGCACCACTCGGTCAGCTGGGGTTCGCGGCCGATCGTCAGAGGTCGTCCGCTGACGACGCGTCCCTCGGTGCTTCTAATCCCGGCGACGAGCAGACCTTTCCGAATGGACAGACGGCCCCCAACGGATATCCCTCCTGGAACGGGCACTCCTCCCACAGCGACCGTACCCTCGGCGATGACCTCGGATTCGCAGGCGACAATCAGAGATCCATCGGTGGCGAAGCATTCGTTCCCGATGCGAGATTCATCGCCGACCGCAGAGCCTGGAATGACGAAGCACCCCTTGGCGAGCTGGGTTTCTGGGGTGACCATCAGTCGTCGTTCACCCGCGAGGAGCCCCCCGGCGGATTCAGATCCGCCGGTGACCAAAGGGTCTGGAGCGACCCCGCCTCGAACGAGGGATTCGCGACTGAGCACGGATCACCGAGTGAGGTGCCATCGGCCGCGCTGGAACGCGCCACCAGCACCGAACGCGCCACGAATACCGAACGGGGTGCCAGTACCGAACGGGGTGCCAGTACCGAACGGGGTGCCAGTACCGAGCAGAAGGCCAGAAGGCCGAGAGGCGGACGGCGCCGGGTCGTCACCGCCGTGGCCCTGGGGTCCGTTTTGCTGGTCGCGCTCGCCGGTGGGGCGTACGCGCTGATGAACAGGACGGCGTGCGGCGAGCATCCCCCATTACGTGTCATGGCCGCGCCGGAGATCGGCCCGGCACTCGTCCAGATAGCCCAGAAGTACACCAAGGACGGCGGCTGCGCCGCGATATCCGTACGCACGAAGGGATCCGCGGACACGGCCGACCAACTGGCCCTTCGTAAGGACGTCGCGGACGTGTGGGTGCCCGACGCCTCGGTGTGGACGGACCTCGCGCGGGCGCAGGGCGCGGACCGGACGCTGTTCGCGCAGGGCACCTCGATCGCCCACTCGCCCGTCATCATGGCCGTCACCCAGGAGACGGCCACCAAGCTCGCGCTCCACCCCGGAGAGCCGTCCTGGACACTCCTGATCCCCACGTCGACGACCAAGAGGCGACTGCCCAGGGCGTTCACGACGTTGCCGACCCCCAGCAGGTACGCGTCGGGCCTGGCCGCGCTCAACGTGCTGAACGCCGTCGTGGCCGACCGCCCTGACATGCTGCGGATCGTCCAAGGCGTCACCGCGAACCTGAAGCGGGCCATCGTCCCTTCTGAGCAGGCGCTCTTCGATCTCGTGGACCGGCCGAACGGTGGCGCGGATCCCGTGATCGTGGCCAGCGAGCAGGCCGTCTGGCGGCACAACGACGCGCGGCCGGACCACCGGGCGATCGGCCTGTACCCCAAGGAGGGAGCCATCGCCCTCGACTACCCCTACGTGCCGATGACCAGGGACCCCGCCACGCGCCAGGCGGCCGAGGAGTTCCGCCGCGCGGTGACCTCGCCGGCGGGCCGTACGCTCCTGCAGGCCGCCGGATTCCGTGACCCGGCCGGGAAGGCCGGGCCCGCTATGGACGAGCCCCACGGGGTGCGTACGGAGCCGCCACGGGACATTCCAGCGCCCGACACCCGCACCTCGCTGCGCGCGCTGCTCTCGATGAGGCTGCTGCTCGCCGACACCCGCGCCCTCCTCCTGCTGGACATCAGCGGCTCCATGGCCGAGCAGGTTCCCGGGATGGCGGAGACGCGCATGCAGGCGACGGCGAGGTTCGCCGAGGCGGGGATCCGTAACCTGCCCAAGGGAAGCGACGTCGGCCTGTGGGTCTTCTCCACCAACCTCGACGGCGACAAGGACTACAAGGAGGTCGTGCCGGTCGGCCCGCTGGAGGAGCGCGCCCCGCAGGTCGTCCAGGAGCTACGCAAGCTGCCCGGGAGCACCCAGGGTGACACCGGCCTGTACGACTCGGTGCTGGCGGCCTTCCGGTCGGCGTCGAAGCGCCAGGTGAAGGACATGCTCAGCTCGGTCATCGTGTTCACCGACGGCAGGAACGACGACCCCCACGGCATCACCCGCAAGCAACTCGTCACCGCCCTGCGGCGGGAGTTCAAGCCCACCCAGCCCGTCACCATCACGCTGATCGGGTACGGCGACGGCATCGACGCCAGGGAACTGCGGCAGATCGCCCAGGTCACCAACGGGGTCGCCATGGTGGCCAGGACCTTCGACCAGGCGCAGCAGATCTTCCTTCAGGTCATCGCCAACCGGGTCTGCGTGGACCGGGGGAGATGCGCCTCCCAGGAGCCACAGGAACGCTAAGGCTGTTCAGGGCGCGACGCCTCGTTCAGCAACGGCTCGATGCGGTAGGGCACCTGCGTGGACAGCGCGATCGTCGTGTCGGTCCGCTGGACGGCCGGTGACGCCAGAACCCTGGCGATGATCTCCTGAAGGTGCGTGGTGCTCCGGGCGACCACCCGGCAGAGCAGGTCGGCCTGGCCGCTGGTGCCGTACACCTCGATGATCTCGGGGACGGACCTGAGTGCCTGGACGGCCTCGGCGAGCCGGCCCTGGGAGATCTGCAGGGAGACGAACGCGAGGATGGGATAGCCCATCTCGGCCGGTATGATCGTCGGCCCGAAGTCGCCGATGACGCCGCGCGCGACGAGCTTCTCGACACGGGCCTGCACGGTGCCCCGGGCGACGCCGAGCAGCCGTGCCAGCTCGGTCAGTCCGATGCGCGGGTGCGCCCGCATGGTGACCAGGAGCCGGCTGTCCAAGGGGTCGACGGAGCCGTGAGCCGTAGGCATGGGCAGAGACTACGGGTGGACCGGCCCCTGGCGTACGGGACATGTGGGTGTACGGGGGCGCCCGGTAGGGGTGGGGTGGGGTGCCGCGCGCCCGCCGAGACCCGCAGAGACGGCGCACGAAGCCCCCGAGGGCGGCCGACCCTGGGGCTGTGCGGAATGACCAGCGAACGGCCGTATTAGGGGTCGACCCCTAGATAATGTGACCACGAAAGCTGGTCGCTCTTGCCATTAAAAGTGGGAATTGCTGTAGTTCTGTCATGTTCGAGGAAGCCCAGTACTTCGCCCCAGTGGCGACCAGGGACGACGGGTCCGTCGTCGTCGAGCTGGCCGCGAACCACCCTGGAGTCGCGGACCCCGTATATCGCGAGCGCCGGAACGCCATCGCCGCCCTCGCGCTCAACCACACCCCCGGCGAGCCCATTCCCAGGGCCGACTACACCGAGCGCGAACACGAGGTGTGGGAGCTGGTCACCCGGGAGCTCGCGGTGAAGCACCGGGAGTACGCGGCCGGCGAGTACCTGAGGGGCTGCGAGCGCCTCGGCCTCCCCGCCGACCGCATCCCGCAGCTCCAGGAGGTCGGTGACCTCCTCGAACCGCTGACCGGGTTCCGCTACCTTCCGGCGGCCGGGCTCGTGCCGCTCCGTGACTTCTACGGCGTGCTGCAGGACGGCCTGTTCTACTCGACCCAGTACATCCGCCATCACTCGGTGCCGTTCTACACCCCGGAGCCCGACGTGATCCACGAGGTGATCGGGCACGCCAACGCGCTGGCCTCCGACCGGTTCGCCCGGTTGTACCGGCTCGCCGGCGCCGCCGCCCGCCGGGTGGAGACGGCCGAGGCGCTGGAGTTCGTCTCCAAGGTCTTCTGGTTCACGATGGAGTTCGGCGTGCTCGCGGAGAACGGGGCGGACCGCGCGTACGGCGCGGGCATCCTGTCGTCCTACGGCGAGATCGAGGAGTTCCGGGGGATGGACATCCTCCCGCTCGACCTGGCCGTGATGGGCACGACCACCTACGACATCACGCAGTACCAGGACGTGCTGTTCCGGGCGGAGTCGTTCGACCACCTGGAAGACGTGGTCGGCGACTTCTGGGCCACCTGCGACGACGATGTCGTCGCCCGCATCGTCACCGACGGCGCGGCGGTGAAGAGCGCGGTCTGACGGCCTGCGGCGGAAGCGAGACCGATCGCCCGCGGTCTGACGGCCTGCGGCGAAAAAGCGGGACTGATCGCCCGCGGTCCGGCGGACCAGGGCGATCAGAACCGCTCAGGCAGGAGTGACCAGGCGGTAGCCGACCCCGCGCACGGTCTGGATCAGCTGGTCGTCGTCGTCCCCGAGTCGGGCGCGCAGGCGCTTGACGTGTACCGCGATGGTGTTCGTCGACATGCTCTCCGCCGCGTGCCAGACGTGGCGCATGATCTGGTCCCGCGTCACCGTACGGTCGGCGTGGCGCATCAGGTAGTGCAGCAGCTCGAACTCGCGGAGCGGCAGGTGCACCGGCATCCCGGCGACGCGCACCTGGTAGGCGCCGGCATCGAGCTCGACGTCTCCCACGGTGAGCACGCCGCGCCCCATCGAGTCTCCCGGGAACGCCGCCTGTACGAGCGGCAGGAGCTCTGGCACGCGGTACGGCCTGGCCACGCACGCCGTGGCCCCGGCGGCCAGCGCCTGGATGGCCTGCTCGGCGTGCCCCTCGCCGACGCCGAGCAGCACCGGTACGGCCCGCGCCAGCCGTAGCGCCCGGACGAACTCCACCGGCCCTATGACGGGCAGCGAGGCGCTGACGAGCACCACGTCGGGCCGTAATGCCCCGGCCTGGATGAGGGCCTGCGCCCCGTCGGCGACTCCGGCCACGAGGACGCCCTCGCGTTCGAGCGCCGAGGCCAGTTCCCTGACCATGCCGGCATCGGGATCGGCAACCAGCAGCATGGGCGCCGGCCGAGTGTCCCCGTCCACTTCGGGTGCCGTCTGCGGCTGGGTCACACCATCTCCTTAGAACCGGGCGAACCGGAGAACCGGGCGAACCGGCCATCCGAGGCGCTGATCAGAATCCGGTCATCCGAAGCGTCCGGTGATGTAGTCCTCGGTGGCCTTCTGCGTCGGGTTGGTGAAGATCTTCGATGTCTCGTCCATCTCCACGAGCTTGCCCGGCTGGCCCTGGCCGGCCAGGTTGAAGAAGGCCGTCCTGTCGCTGACCCGCGCGGCCTGCTGCATGTTGTGCGTCACGATCACGATCGTGTAGTCGTTCTTCAGCTTGGCGATGAGGTCCTCGATGGCGAGCGTCGAGATCGGGTCCAGTGCCGAGCAGGGCTCGTCCATGAGCAGGACGGCCGGGCTGACGGCGATGGCCCGCGCGATGCACAGGCGCTGCTGCTGTCCGCCGGAGAGGCCGGCGCCCGGCTTGTTCAGGCGGTCCTTGACCTCGTTCCAGAGGTTGGCGTCCTTGAGGGAGTTCTCGACGATGCTCTCGGTCTCGGACTTGGAGACCCGGGCGTTGAGGCGCAGTCCGGCGGCGACGTTGTCGAAGATCGACATCGTCGGGAACGGGTTGGGCCGCTGGAAGACCATGCCGACCGTGCGCCGTACCGAGACCGGGTCGACGTCCGAGCCGTACAGGTCCTGGTCCTCCAGCATGATCTTGCCCTCGACGCGGGCGCCGGGAATGACCTCGTGCATGCGGTTCAGCGTCCGCAGGAACGTCGACTTGCCGCATCCGGACGGCCCGATGAAGGCGGTGACCGAGCGAGGCTCGATCGTCATCGTGATGCCTTCGATCGCCTTGTGCGACCCGTAGTACGCGTCGAGGTCGGAGACCTCGATCTGCTTGGCCATGTCGATAACCCCTTATCGGCCCTTGGCGGGCGAACGCCACCACGTGATGAGGCGTGCCACCAGGTTGAGCAGCATGACGATGACGATCAGGGTGAGCGCTCCGGCCCACGCCCGGTCGACCGCGGTGACGTTCGGCCGCTGTGCCTGGTCGAAGACGTACAGCGGGAGGCCCATCTGCGGTCCCTTGAACGGGTCCGGGTTGATGGAGTCGGTGATGAACACCGTGAGCAACAGCGGGGCCGTCTCGCCCGCGACACGGGCGATGGCCAGCATGACGCCGGTGACGATGCCGGTGAGGGCGGTCGGCAGGACGACCCGCACGATCGTCTTCCACTTGGGGACGCCGAGGGCGTACGACGCCTCGCGCAGCTCGTTCGGGACGAGGCGCAGCATCTCCTCGGCGGAGCGCACCACGGTGGGCATCATCAGGATCGACAGGGCCAGCGCGCCGGCGAAGCCGGAGTAGTTGAAGTCGAGCACGAGCACCCAGAACGCCAAGATGAAAAGACCGGCCACCACAGAGGGGATGCCGGTCATCACGTCCACGAAGAAGCTGATCGAGCGGGACAGTCGCCGGCCCTGGCCGTACTCCACCAGGTAGATCGCGGTGAGCAGGCCGATCGGCACCGAGATCAGCGTGGCCACGCCGACCTGCTCCAGCGTGCCGAGGATGGCGTGGTAGGCGCCGCCTCCGGCGTCGCGCGCGCCGATGTTGCGCATGGAGTGCGTCAGGAACTCGATGTCGAAGCGGGCGGCGCCGTTCTTGACCACCAGCCAGAGCACCGACACCAGCGGGACCACCGCGACGGCGAAGGCCAGCCAGACCAGACCCTGGACGATGCGGTTCTTCAGCCGCCGGTTGAAGGAGACCGGGGTGATGACACTGGGCGACATGGTCATGCGGCGGCCCTCGAGTACTCCTTGCGGCGGGCGATGATCAGCCGGGCGGCGGTGTTCACAAGCAGGGTGATCACGAACAGCACGAGGCCGGAGGCGATCAGGGCGCCCTGCCCGATGGGCGTCGCCTCGCCGAACCCGTTGGCGATGTTCGCCGCGATGCTGTTGCCGTTGGCCGACAGGACCTGGAAGCTGATCGTGAAGGTCGCGGGGAAGATGAGCGCGACCGCGATCGTCTCGCCCATCGCGCGCCCGAGTCCGAGCATGGCGGCGCTGATGACGCCGGGACGGCCGAACGGGAGCACCGACATCCTGATCATCTCCCAGCGCGTGGCGCCGAGGGCCAGCGACGCCTCTTCGAGCATCGTGGGCGCCTGGAGGAACACCTCGCGCGAGATCGCCGCGATGATCGGCAGAATCATGATCGCGAGCACGATGGAGGCGGTCAGGACCGACTTGCCGTAGACCGCGTCTCCCGCGAACAACGGGATCCACCCGAAGTAGGTGTTCAGGAAGGTGGACGGGCCCTTCATGAACGGGATGAGGAAGATCACGCCCCACAGGCCGTAGACGACGCTGGGCACGGCCGCCAGCAGGTCGATGACGTAGCCGAGGATGCCGGCGAGGCGGCGCGGGGCGTAGTGCGAGATGAACAGCGCCACCCCGATCGCCACCGGCAGCGCCATGATCAGGGCCAGGAACGAGCTGATCACGGTGCCGAACGCCAGCGCCGCGATGCCGAAGACCGGCGGCGTGTTGTTCGGGGTCCAGATCTTCTCGGTGAGGAAGTGAGAGGTGTTGGCCTGGAGGGCGGGGACGGCCTTCACGATGAGGAAGACCGCGATCGCCGCCATGATCGCTAGCAGCAGGATTCCGGCGCCGGTCGTCGCGAACCGGAAAGGCCCCTCACCGCGGCTGCGCCGGAAGGCGGACCGGCCAATGGCCGACCCGCCCTCGCGTGTACGAAGTGGCGTGGCCATCGAGTTAGGCGATCGCCTCGACGGCCGTACGCACCTTGGCGACCAGGGTGGCCGGCAGCGGCGCGTAGCCGAGACCGGTCAGCGCGGCCTGGCCCTCGTCGCTCGCCGTGTAGGTGAGGAAGGACTTGACCAGCTTGGAGTCCTCGGCCGAGAGACCCTTCTCACAGGTGATCTCGTAGGTCACCAGGACGATCGGGTACGCGCCCGCGGTCTTGGTGGCGTAGTCGATCGACAGCTTCAGGTCGTTGCCGGTGCCCTTCACCTCGGCGGCCTCAACGGTCTTGGCGGCGCTCTCCGGGGTCAGCTCGACGAACTCGCCCGAGCCGTTGGCGACCTTGGCCTTGGTGAGGCCGGAGTTCTCCGCGAAGGAGAGCTCGACGTAGCTGATCGCCCCTTCGGCGCCCTTGACGGCCTGCGCGATGCCGTCGGAACCCTTGGCACCCTGACCCTTGGCCTCGGCGGGGAACGCCTTGGCGGGCTCGTACGGCCAGCCGGCCGTGGCCTTGAGGAACTTGGTGAAGTTGTCGCTGGTACCCGACTCGTCCGAGCGGTGGAACGCCTGGATGGGGGTCGAGGGCAGCTTGGCGTCGGGGTTGTCCTTCTTGATCGCGGCGTCGTCCCACTTGGTGATCTTGCTGTTGAAGATGTCACCGATGGTCTGCGGCGAGAGCTGCAAACTGTCCACACCCGGGACGTTGTAGACGACCGCGACGGGACCGATCACCATGGGAAGGTTGATCGCCTTGCCGGTCTTGCAGCGTGCGTCGGCCTGGGCGGGCTCGCCCTTGTCGTCCTTGAGCGCCGAGTCGGAACCGGCGAAGGCGACGGTGCCCTGGATGAACGACTGGACACCCGCACCGGAGCCGCTGGGCTGGTAGTTGATGCTGACACCGGGGTTGGCGCCCTGGAACGACTTCTTCCACTCGGCGATCGCGTTGGCCTGGGCAGAGGAGCCGGCCGCGTTGATCGTGCCGCTGAGGCCACTGCTGCCAGCGCTGCCGGCGGGTGCGGGGGCTGACGCGCTGTCGGTGCCGCCACTGTTGTCATCGGTGCCGCACGCGGCGAGCGAAAGCACGCCGGCGATAGCGGCCGCGGCGAGCCGGCCTGCATACTTCACGGTTGTTGTCCTCCCACGTTGTTCTCTCAACGGTTAGGACGCTAGGGAGTCAAGGTGACTTAATCCCCGGTTAAAGGTGAACGAGAAATGAACGGGCCGGGTCGCTCTCGTCGTGAACGTCCCAAGCCGCTTTGCGGAATCATGGAGGCATGACGCGCGTCTGCCTGGTGTGCATGGGCAACATCTGCAGGTCCCCGATGGCCGAAGTGGTCCTGCGACGAGTCCTGGAGGACCACGGGCTGGCCGACCGGGTGGTCGTCGACAGCGCGGGCACCGGCGGGTGGCACGCTGGCCTGCCCATGGACGAGCGCGCCCTCGCGACCTTGTCCCGCCACGGGTACGACGGGTCGCTCCATCGGGCCAGGCAGTTCCAGAGGGCCTGGTTCGGCGACCGCGACCTCGTGCTCGCCATGGACCGCGACAACCTCAGGGAGCTGCGGCGGCTGACTCCCCGGGGGGCCGAGGTGAGGCTCTTCCGCTCCTTCGACCCCGACGCGCCCGAGGGGGCCGAGGTCCCCGACCCCTACTACGGCGGCATCGACGGCTTCCTCGACGTCCTGCGCATGGTGGAGGCCGCCTCCGAGGGGCTGGCGAAGCACCTCGCCGAACAGAGCGGCCATCCTCGGTGAACGCGACTGTTCCCTTACGGACAGTCACGCGAGCGTGGATCTGCCGTAGCGTCGATGGCACTACGGGCGAGGAGGATCGGCGTGCTTCCAGGATGCGGTAACTGCAGTTGCTACCTCGACGACAGGGTGATCTCCCGGCCACCTGACGAGCGCTGACGGCCGGACGGCGCCGGGCCCACGGCGCCGGCGCGCTGAACGGGCACGGAACGGCCCGGTCCCCGGAAGGGGGCCGGGCCTCAACCGTTCACAAAGGCGGCGCGCTCAGTCGCCGAGACGCTTGAGCACCTCGCCGTGCAGGAGGGGATTGGCGCAGACGATGCTGCCGCCGTCGACGTCGGCCGACCCCGAAAGGTCGGTCCAGACGCCGCCCGCCTCCTCCACGATCACGGTGAGGGCGGCCATGTCCCAGGCGGACAGCTCGGGCTCCGCCGAGATGTCGACCGCGCCCTCGGCGACCATCACGTGCGACCAGAAGTCGCCGTACGCACGGGTGCGCCACACGGTCCTGGTGAGGTCGACGAACGCGTCGAGGCGCCCCCGCTCCTCCCAGCCGCCGAGGCTGGAGTAGGAGAACGACGCGTCCTGCAGACGGCTCACCGACGAGACGTTGCAGCGGGAGGCCTTGGTCAGGCTCCGCCCGGTCCACGCGCCGCCGTCGCGGGCGGCCCACCAGCGGCGGGACAGCGCGGGTGCCGACACCACGCCGACCACGACGCGCCCGTGCTCCATGAGCGCGATCAGCGTGGCCCAGACCGGGACGCCCCGCACGTAGTTCTTGGTGCCGTCGATCGGGTCGACGACCCAGCAGCGCGAGCCGTACCCGCTGGTCTTGCCCGTCTCCTCGCCCACGACCGCGTCGCGGGGGCGGGCACGCCGCAGGGTGCCGCGGATGGCGTCCTCGACCGCGCGGTCGGCGTCGCTCACGGGCGTCAGATCAGGTTTGGTGTCGACCCGCAGGTCAACGGCCTTGAACCGGCGCATGGTCAGATCGTCGGCGCTGTCGGCCATCATGTGCGCCAGGCGCAGGTCGTCGCTATAGCCCGTCACAGGGACAAACGCTATCGTGCCGGGGCCGGTTTCAGCAGACCTGGATCGTTCCCAGCGCGGCCCTGCGGCCCTGCCGGAACACCGCCGCCTCAGTCGTCGTCCGGCTCGCCGTCGCGGCTGGCCAGCAGGCGGCGCAGGGACGCGAGGCTCATCGGATCGGCGTGCCCCTGCGCCACCCAGGCGTCGAGCGAGCACTCCTCACCCCGGTGGCTGCACCCCTTCGGGCAGTGGACGGCGCCCTCGGCGAGCGAGGGGAAGGCGGCCAGCACGTTGTCGATGGAGACGTGCCCGAGGCCGAAGCTGCGCACTCCCGGAGTGTCGATGATCCAGCCGCCGCCGGGCAGTTCGAGCGCGACGGCCGAGCTCGACGTGTGACGGCCGCGACCCGTCACGGCGTTCACGTGGGACACCGCCCGCCCGGCATCCGGCACCAGGGCGTTGACCAGCGTGGACTTGCCGACCCCCGAGTGGCCGACGAGCACGCTCAGCCGGTCGCTGAGCTTGGAGCGCACCTCGGCGAGCTCCCCCCCCTTCCGCACCACGATGTACGGCACGCCGAGGGGGTCGTAGCGGGCGACGAGGTCGTCCGGGGTGGCGAGGTCGGCTTTGGTGAGACAGAGCAGCGGCTCGATGTCGGCGTCGAAGGCGGCGACCAGCATGCGGTCGATCATCCTCGGACGCGGCGGCGGGTCGGCCAGCGCGGTGACGATCACGAGCTGGTCGGCGTTGGCCACGATGGGGCGCTCGACCTCGTCGGTGTCGTCGGCGCTGCGCCGCAGCATCGAGGTGCGCGGTTCGAGCCGGACGATGCGCGCCAGCGTGTCGGGCTTCCCGGAGGTGTCGCCGACCAGGCTCACGCGGTCGCCGACCACGATGCCCTTGCGGCCGAGCTCGCGGGCCCTCATCGCCGTCACCGGGCGCGGCTCGTCGCCGCGCTTCCTGCCCTTGCGGCCGTCGGCGCCGCCGGGCGCCTCGGCCACGTCGCCGCCGACGAGACAGGTGTAACGGCCGCGGTCGACCGCCACGACGAACGCCGCGACGGCGTCCTCGTGCGCGGGACGGCGCCTGGTCCTCGGCCGGGACCCCTTGCCCGGCCTGACGCGCACGTCCTCCTCGTCGTACTCCCGCTTTCTCAGCTGCCTTCCTCCAGCATCAGCGCCCACATGCGGGCGAACTCGGGGAGGGTCTTGGCGGTGGTCGCGATGTCCTCCACCTGGATGCCGGGGACCACCAGGCCGATCACCGCTCCGGCCGTCGCCATGCGGTGGTCGGCGTAGCTGTGGAAGACCCCGGCGTGAAGCGGCCGTGGGTTGATCACCAGGCCGTCGGCGGTCTCGGTGACGTCGCCGCCGAGGCGGTTGATCTCGGCGGCCAGCGCGGCGAGCCGGTCGGTCTCGTGCCCCCGCAGGTGCGCGACGCCGCGCAGCGTGCTCGGCGAGACCGCCAGCGCGGCCAGGGCGGCGATCGTCGGCGTCAGCTCGCCGACGTCGTGCAGGTCGGCGTCGACGCCCTGGATCGGCCCGCCGCCGGTGACCTTCAGGCCCTCCGGAGCGCGGCTGACCGTCGCCCCCATCAGGGGCAGGAGGGCGCGCAGCTCGTCGCCGCCCTGCGTGGTCTCCTCCGGCCAGCCGGGGATCGTGACGGTGCCCCCGGTCACGAGGGCCGCGGCCAGGAAAGGGGCGGCGTTGGACAGGTCGGGCTCGACCGTGAGATCGCGGGCGGCGATCGGGCCCGGCTCGACCCGCCAGACGTCGGGCTCGCCGTCGTCCACGCGCACGCCCGCGGCGCGGAGCATCTGCACGGTCATCTCGATGTGGGGCATGGACGGCACGGGCGGCCCGCTGTGGCGCACGGTGACGCCCTTGCCGAAGCGCGCGGCGGTCAGGAGCAGCCCCGACACGAGCTGGGAGGACGCCGAGGCGTCCAGCGTGACCTCGCCCCCCGACAGCGGCCCCCGGATCGTGAACGGCAGCGCGTCGCCCGCGACCTCGGCGCCGAGCCCGCGCAGCGCGGCGAGGATCGGGCCCATCGGCCGCGTACGGGCGTGCGGGTCGCCGTCGAACGCCACCTCGCCGTCGGCCAGCGCCGCCATCGGCGGCACGAACCGCATGACCGTGCCGGCGAGGCCCACGTCGATCGACGCGCCCCCGCGCACCGGGCCGGGCACGACGTGCCAGTCGACGCCGGAGACGCTCTCGTCCGAGGCGGTCAGCTCCGCCCCGAGTGAGCGCAGGGCCGCCACCATCAGGTCGGCGTCGCGGCTGCGCAGCGCCCGCCGCACCGTGCCGGGACCGTCGGCGAGCGCGGCGAGCAAGAGGGCACGGTTGGTCACCGACTTGGACCCGGGCAGCCGGATGGTCGCCTCGACGGGCGCGGTCGCCTCCGGCGCGGGCCACAAGGGAGCTGACATAGCTCCGAGCCTACCGGGAGCCTCTCGTGGAAAGGGGTCACGCTACCCTCCGCGCGGCCGCCGCTCGCGCCCGTCCGGGCATGATCGAGGGGAGGTCCTCCGCCGTGACCGGAGGAACCTCGCGGTCAGGAGGCCGCGCGGTCGGCGATGGTGCGGCAGTCTATGGGGCATGTGCGGGAGATACGCCTCAACCAAGAAGCGCCAGGAGTTGCTGGAGGAGTTCGAGATCGCGGCGGACGGGACGTCCGACGAGCTCCCCGCCGACTACAACGTGGCCCCGACCAAGATGGTCTACGCCGTGCTCACGCGCCCCCAGGCGAAGGACGGGGAGGACGGCGCCGAGCCCGAGCCCACCAGGCAGCTCCGCGTGCTCAAGTGGGGGCTCGTGCCCAGCTGGGCCAAGGACCCCTCCGTCGGCTCCCGGATGATCAACGCCAGGGTCGAGACGCTCGCCGAGAAGCCCTCGTTCCGCAAGGCCTTCGCGCGGCGCCGGTGCCTGCTGCCCGCCGACGGCTACTACGAGTGGTACAGGGCCGACAAGAAGACCAAGCAGCCGTACTTCATCCACCCGTCCGACGGCGAGGTGATGGCCATGGCCGGGCTGTACGAGTTCTGGAAGGACCCCACCCGCGCGGACGACGACCCGCTGAAGTGGCTGACCACCTGCACGGTGATCACCACGACCGCCGAGGACGGTCTGGGGCACATCCACGACCGCATGCCCGTGATCATCGGGCGCGACCGGTGGGCCGACTGGCTCGACCCGGAGCGGACCGACCCCGCCAAGGTGCTCGACCTGCTCGACACGGGCCGGCCGAGCGGGCTCACCGCCTACCCGGTGTCGTCCGAGGTCAACAGCGTCAGGAACAACGGCCCGCACCTCCTGGAACGCGAGGAGCCCGAGACCGCCCTGTTCTGAGGCCCGTTGTAAAAGGCTGAGTCACATCGGTGTAAGAGCCCGGCCGAATGGGCATCCGGTGATAAAAGCGCGATGCCTCATCAGCTGAGAGTCACCGCCCAGAGCCCAGGGCCAGGCGGGAGTTCCGGGGGATCCCGTTCGAGGCCGTACCTATTTCGTACCCATTTCTTCCCGGAGGTGCGGATTCGTGGACGACGCGACCGCTCGGGCCCAACTGGAGAGCATGCTGGCCGAACTCGACCGGTCCATCATGGTGTTGCGGGGAGATCCCGTCGCCGTGGGCGACAGGTCGGCGGCCGACGCCGGATCGGATCTCACCGACGCCGACCGCGCGCGTGCGATGATCGACGTGGCGACGCGGCAGCGCACGGCGGTGCTGGACGCTCTCAAGCGCATCGACGCCGGCGTCTACGGCAGCTGTGTGGACTGCGGGAAGCCCGTTCCCGAGGGCCGTCTCGCGGCTCGCCCGGAGGCCTCCCGCTGCGTCCAGTGCCAATCGGAACGGGAACGCCGCCGCTGACCGCCGCGGGGGCCTACTGGGGCCGGCGTGCGCTGGCCACGAGGTGGATGCCCACCGTGTCGTCGTCGTCGGGATGGGCGTCCAGCTCGGTACGGACGAGCCAGTTGAGCGACCGGGTGTCGGCGGCCAGGACGTGGTCCACGGTCGAGGGCGACAGCACCGTGCGCGGCCGTACCCACTCGACCTCCAGCCCGGCGTCGGCCAGCAGTTCGCGGAGTTGGGCGCTGGTGAAGCAGCGGGTGATGCTGCCGTCGGGCCACGGCACGAGCATCACCTCACCGGTGCCGGTCTGACACAGGTGAGCCCAGTAGTTCTGCTCCGCCATGATCGCCATGCCCAGCACCAGCGAGTCGACGCAGGCGAGCACGCGCCCGCCCGGCTTCAGCACGCGGACGACGTCCTCCATCGTGGACTCGGCCATGAGCTCCAGCGACAGCACGCGCTCCTCGGCGATGACCGCGTCGATCGAGGCGTCGGGCAGGAAGCCGAGATCGTCGGCACGCACCCTGCGGATCCTGTTGGAGGCGTCGCGCAGCCAGGGGTCGGGGGCGCGCCGGAAGTCGACCACCTCGATGACGCGGTGCCCCGCGCTCGCCGCCTGGGCCGGCCAGCGCCCGCGCCCGCCGGACAGGTCGAGCAGCAGGCAGGGCCGCTCGGGGAGCCAACGGCGGAGCTGCTCGGCCACGACGGCGTGGTAAAAGGTCCAGTACGGCCCGAGTGCGCCTGAGCCGTTCAGTTCGTTGGCTGGGATGGGCAGCACGAGTGGCTCCTGGACGGTCGGGGCTCCGGGGAATCGCTACCAGCCGGTACGTATCTTTTTCCCCGTACCGGGTCGTTCGTCACCTTCTACTTACCGGGAACAGATGCTATGCCTCGCGTGTTGCAGACGCGTGTAAACACGCGAGGAGGTTCCGTCCCATGCTGATGGCCGAGGTCGGTGATCGGGCGGCCGTACGCAAGCCGGTATTCTCGGCTGTGTACGGCGCGTATAAGGGGGTGGGTCCGGTCTCCAAGACAGCCGAGGAGACTCTGGAGCAGCGCAGCGAGCGGTTCGAGCGCGACGCGATGCCGTATCTCGAACAGCTCTACTCCGCCGCGCTCCGGATGACCAGGAATCCCGCGGACGCGGAGGACCTGCTCCAGGACACCTTCGCCAAGGCCTTCGGGTCCTTCCACCAGTTCCAGGAAGGCACCAACCTCAAGGCCTGGCTCTACCGCATCCTCACCAACACCTTCATCAACAGCTACCGCAAGAAGCAGCGGGAGCCCAAGCAGTCCGGCACCGAGGAGATCGAAGACTGGCAGCTCGCGCGTGCGGAGTCGCACACGTCGGCCGGCCTGAAGTCCGCCGAGGTGGAGGCGCTTGAGCACCTGCCCGACAGCGACATCAAGGACGCGCTGGCCGCGCTGCCGGAAGACTTCCGCATGGCGGTCTATCTGGCCGATGTCGAAGGGTTCCCTTACAAGGAGATCGCCGACATCATGGGCACCCCCATAGGGACCGTGATGTCACGTCTGCACCGGGGGCGGCGTCAGCTGCGGACGCAACTCGAGGACTACGCACGCGGACGCGGGCTTGTGCGATCGGAGGAGCCGTCGTGACGGAGCGCGGCGAGATTGATCAATCATCACTGGTGACAGGCGGTCGGGCCTGCGGCGCCCTGGCGAGGTGTTGGGCATGAGCTGTGGCGAGCCGCACGACACCGACTGCAAGGAAGTGCTGGACAAGGTCTACACCTTCCTCGACGGCGAGCTCGATGAGCTCCGGCGGTCCGACATACGCCAGCATCTCGACGAGTGCGGGCCCTGCCTGGAGGAATACGGCCTGGAGCAGGTCGTCAAACAGCTCGTCGCCAAGCACTGCGGGTGCGACACCGTGCCGGAGGATCTCCGGTCGAAGGTCCTCAGGCGCATAGAGTCCGTACGGGCTCAGCTCGCCTCGGAGTGACCATCGGTTGATCCCCTAGTATGCCGGGATGCGGATACTCGTAACCGGAGGGGCCGGGTTCATCGGATCGACCCTCGTCGATCGGCTGCTGGCCGACGGGCATGAGGTCGCCGTGGTGGACGACCTGTCGTCGGGCGAGCGCGGCAACCTCGCCTCCGCGGAGGGGAATCCCAGGTTCCAGCTGCATGAGCTGGACATCAGGGAGCCCGCGCTGAACGGTCTGATGACCGAGTGGAGGCCCGAGGTCGTCTGCCACCTCGCCGCGCAGATCAGCGTGCGCGCCAGCGTGGCCGACCCGGTGTTCGACGCCCGGCTCAACGTCGGCGGCACGGTCAACGTGCTGGAGGCCGCCCGCACGGCCGGTGCCAGGAAGGTCGTCTACGCCTCCTCCGTCGCGGTGTACGGCCGTCCCGCCGTGATCCCCGTGCCGGGCGACGCCGCGACGGACGCGCGCTCCCCGTACGCGGCGTCCAAGCTCAGCGGCGAGATCTACCTGTCGATGTACAGGGCGCTGCACGGTCTGGAGTACACGACGCTGGTGCTGTCGAACGTCTACGGCCCGCGCCAGTCGCCCGTGGGCGAGGCGGGCGTCGTCTCGATCTTCACCGACGCGCTGCTGCGCGGCGCGCCGACCGTCGTCTACGGCGACGGCTCCCAGACCCGCGACTACATCTTCGTCGACGACGTGGTCGACGGGTTCGTGCGCGCCTGCGGGGGGAGGGGCGGCGGGGGCAGGTTCAACCTCGGTACGGGCGTGCGGACCACCGACCGCGAGCTGCACACCCTGGTCGCCACCGCCGCGGGGGCGGCCGACGAGCCGCGCTCGGAGCCCACCCGGCTGGGCGACCTTCCGGCCATGGCGGTCGACCCCGCCCCGGCGCTCGAAGGCCTCGGCTGGCGCCCCCGCACCGATCTCCTGACCGGCCTCAAGGCCACCGTCGAATGGGCGAGATCGCGTTAGCTCCGGGTAGTGGTTTGATTACGCTTTGGATGCGATTCTTCGACTTCCCGTACGGGTCAGCTCGCTTTCTGTAGCCTGAAGCCGGACTCGATGGGGAGGCGGCACATGGTGAAGGCAATGGCCACACGCATGGTGGCGGCCATGGCGGTCAGCGGCCTTGGGTGGGCGCTCGGTCTGCTCGCGTCGGTGGTTCTCCTGGGGGGCACGGTCGAAGTGCCCTCGGGCATCTCCTGGACCTGAGCCCGTGCCCGTGACGGCCCGAGGCGGCGGCATTGCGTGATCTACCTTGGCCGGCGAAGGTCTACCTCATCCTGCTCGTCGGGGTGGCCGCGGCACTGATCGGGCGGGGCCTCGTCGTCCCCGGCCGCTTCGGCGAGCGCGAGTGGCCGACCTTGCTCGTCCTCGCCCTGCTGTTCCTGGTCTGCGAGTCGGTCCCGACCCTGCTGAACATCGAGCAGGCGGCGATGTCGGTCAGCTTCTCGGCGGCACTGGCCGCCGTGGTGCTGGTGGGCGACGTGGGCGCGGCCATGGTCGGGGCGACCGCCGTCCTGAGCGTGCGGCCCGGCCTCCCGCTCCACAAGAGGCTTTTCAACGGCGCGCAGTTCGCCATCTGCGGCTACACCGCCGGGTGGGTCTTCGACCGGCTCGGCGGGCACCATGACGTGCCCGGCGCCGACCGGTTCACCGACATGCTCGGTCCCTTCATGGGCGCGGCGGCGGTGTTCGTGCCGCTCAACTTCGTGCTGTTCGCGGTCATGCTGTCGCTGGCCGGGCAGCTGCGCACCGGTGAGGTCCCGCTGCGCGGGCTCGCCCAGTTCTTCGTCTCCTACCTCGGGTACGCCACGTTCGGCCTGCTGATCGCCGGGCTGTGGGCCACCGTCCAGTCGATCTCGGCGGTGCTCGTGCTGCTGCCGCTGTTCATCGCCCGGTGGGCCTTCGGCCAGTACCTCGCCCAGCAGCGGTCGTACGACGCGACCATCGCCGCCCTGTGCCAGGCGGTGGAGACCAAGGACTACTACACCCGTGGGCACTGCACCCGTGTCTCCAGCGCCTCGACCATGATCGCTGAGGAGATCGGCATGGGTCCCGAGCGGATGCGGGCCATCGGCTACGCCGGCATGCTGCACGACGTCGGCAAGCTCGGCGTCCCCACCAAGGTCCTGCAGAAGGAAGGCCGCCTGACCGAGGAGGAGTACGCCGCGATCCAGCTCCACCCGATGCGCGGCCTTGAGATCGTGCGCGGCATCGACTTCCTCGACGAGGCCTTCGCCGGGATCATGCACCACCACGAGCGCCAGGACGGCGGGGGGTATCCCATGGGCCTGGCGGGGGCCGAGATCCCCGAGTTCGCCCGCATCATCGCGGTGGCCGACGCCTTCGACTCCATGACCTCCGACCGCGCCTACCGCAAGGCGAAGTCGCTCGACGAGGCCATGGCCGAGCTGCGCAAGGGGGCGGGCACGCAGTTCGACCCGGTCATGGTCGGCGCCTTCATCAGGGCGCTCGACCGGCGTGGCTGGGATCCCCCCGGCAAGATGCCCGTGCCCGACGACGAGGCCGTCGAGACCGTCGCCAAGGACCACGACGATCCCACCATGCCGATCGAAGTGGCGTCCGAGCGGTGACCGTCGCGACCCGGCCCCTGCAGGGGCTCGACTCCGGTCAACTGCTGCTCATCTGCGCCGCCGGCATGGTCACCGTCGCCGGCGTCGCCCACACGGCGGCGGTGGGCCTCCTCGACGCCGAGATCGCGGTGGCCTTCGGCATGCTGGTCGCCGCCGGCGAGCTCGCCAGGCTCACGATGCCGGGCAACAGGGAGGTCGCGCCCATCGGGGCCGCCGCCGCCCTCGGGTACACCCTCCTGCTCGACGTGGGAGGTGTGCCGACGCGGCATTCGGCGCTCCAGGTGGTGGCCGTCATGTCGGCCGGCATGGCACTCGGCGCCCTGCCCCATCTCGCGGTGGGCAGGCCCCCGCAGCTCGACGCGATCGCGCGACGACTGCTCTCGGGGGCGCTGCTCGCCTTCGCCTACCGGCCACTCGCCTCGACGCTCTACGCCACCACCGACCACGGCACCGGCACCTGGTGGGTGGTCCTCGGCGTGATGGCCGCGCTCATCACGGCGATGCTGACGGCCGACGTGCTCATCGCCGCCGTGCTCAGGGCCGAGCAGGTCCGCACGGCCTTCCGTGTGGCCATCCGCGACGAGCTGCGCATGGCCGCGCCGCTCGGCGCCGCCGTCGCCGCCTCGGGCACCCTGCTGGCCCTCGCCTCGCACAGCATGAACCTCGCCGCCCTCGTCGTGTTCGCGGCCCCGCTGCTCGTCACCCAGGTTGCCTTCCGCAAGTACGCCGGCATCCGTGCCACCTACCTCCAGACCGTACGGGCGCTCGCCCGGGTCACCGAGGTCGGCGGGTACGTCGAGCCGGGGCACTCGCGCCGGGTCAGCCGCCTGTCGCTCGCGATCGGCCGCGAGCTCGGCATGGCCGAGCCCGAGCTGCTGGAGCTGGAGTACGCCGCGCTGATGCACGACATCGGCCAGCTCTCCCTGCGCGACCCCATCCCCGGGGGCGCCACCGTGCTCACCGATCCCGCGCAGGCCCGCAGCATCGCGGAGCTCGGGGCCGAGGTCATCAAGAAGACCGGCGTTCTCGACCGGGTGGCCGAGATCGTGCGCCGCCAGGGCGACTCCTTCACCGGTCCCGACCTCCCGCCGCTCGCCAGCCGCGTCATCAAGGCGGCCAACGCCTATGACGACCTGGTCGGGGGGTCCACCGACCGCGACCGCGCGGCGGCGGCGCTGGAGCGGCTGCGCGTCGACGGCGGCGACGAGTACGACCCCGCTGTGGTGGAGTCGATGGCCAGGGTCGTCGACAGGCACGCCCCCGTCCACCGCCTCTGAGCTGCCCGGTTGCCCTTCCAGGTGCGCGCGCGGTTGTGGGCCTTTTACAGCCGGGACACGGGGGCTCGGTGGGTTCGCGCGAAGGGTTCCAAGGAGACCCGGGCCATAAAGTGGTGAACCGTCGAAGGAAGTGCGACCGGTGTCCGAGACCGTTCTGGTGGCGGCGACAGCCCTCTGGCACAGTTGGATCATTTGAACGAGGGGAGTTCCGGTGGCGGAAGTACGTGCCGAGATGGTGGCGAACGTCTGGAAGGTCGTCGCGGCTGAGGGCGACAGCGTCAGCGAGGGCGACACGCTGGTCATCCTGGAGTCGATGAAGATGGAGATCCCGGTGCTCGCCGAGGACTCGGGCGTCCTGAGCCGGCTCAAGGTGGCCGAAGGCGACGTCATCCAGGAGGGTGACCTGATCGCGGTCATCGAGTGACGCGGGCCACGGGCGGGGCGGGGCTCCGGCTCAGCCGGTGAGCCCCGCCAGGAAGCGCTCACGGTCGACGACGACGCGCTCGATCGTGGCGGTGGCCACCGTGCGCTTGGCGTCCCTGGCGGTGACCTCGAAGACCAGGCGCCTGCCGTCCACCTCGACCAGTTCGGCGCTCACCTCCACGTGGGTGCCGACGGGGCTCGCCGCGCGGTGCTCAAGCGTCACCTTCGTACCGACCGACGTCTGCCCGGGGCCGAGGTGGTCGTGGACGGCCCGCACGGTGGCCGCCTCGGCGATCGCCAGCAGGCGCGGCGTGCCGAGCACGGGGACGTCGCCGCTGCCCATCTTGATCGCGGTGTCCGACCGCTCGACCATGATGAGGATCTCGGCGCGCAGCCCCGGGTCGATCGTCATGCGGGCAAGCCTAGTGCGGCGGGTACGTCTCCCCGTGCGACCGGGTGGCGCCTGTCATCCTGTTCGCACGGTCTCGTACCACCTTCACCGGTTGGCGGCCTGGACGGGTTACCGATGGAATACGCTTTTCGCGTGAGCCCCTACTGCGACCATTGCGGACGTCTCGACGGAGACGAGGACCATTCCGCATGCCGCTCCGCGCGGGACATGGAGCCACCACGCTACTGCCCGGCGTGCCGTCGCCGGCTGGTGGTGCAGGTGACGCCACGGGGCTGGTCCGCCCGCTGCGTCGAACACGGTGTGACGGCGCGCTGACACCCCGGCGTGAACTGTGTGACCACAGGGTTTTGTGACACCAGCGTGACCTGGCTGCGACACAAATCCGCTTTGTTGGAAACTCCGGGGTGACGTCGGTGTTGGACGGATTGGGGTAAGCGGGGGAGAGATGGTGGCCCAAGGGACCACGCTGGCGGGACGTTACCGGTTGGACGTCCGCCTCGGAGCCGGCGGCATGGGTGAGGTGTGGCGCGGTGAGGACACGGTCCTCGCGCGCACCGTCGCCGTGAAAGTGCTCTTACCAGGCCGGATGGACGACCCGGGCTTCGCCGCCCGCTTCCAGGGGGAAGCGCGCGCGATGGCGACGATCAACCATCCGGGTGTGGTCGACGTCTATGACTACGGCGTGAGCGACGTGCCGGGGGACGGCCCCACCGCCTATCTCGTGATGCGGTTCGTCGACGGCGAACCGCTCGATCGTCTGCTCACCCGGCTCACCCGCATCGCGCCCGAGCCCGCCATGGAGCTCATCGCGCAGGCCGCCTCGGCCCTTCAGGCCGTGCACGACCGGGGCATCGTGCACCGCGACGTCAAGCCCGGCAACCTGCTGGTCCGTCCCGACGGCACGCTCGTCCTCACCGACTTCGGCATCGCCCGAGCGGACATGGGCCACCGGCTGACCGACGCCGGCATGGTGCTCGGCACGGCCGCCTACTGTGCGCCCGAGCAGGCCGAGGGCCAGCCCGTCACCCCCGCCGTCGACCTTTATGCCCTTGGCGTGGTCGCCTACGAGTGCCTGGCCGGGTACCGGCCGTTCGACGGCGACACCCCTGTCACCATCGCCCTCAAGCACATCCGCGAGGACCCGCCCCCGCTGCCTCCCGACGTGCCTCCGGCCGTACGGCATCTCGTCGAGCGTGCCCTCGTCAAGGATCCGGCCCGCCGCTGGCGCAGCGCGGCCGAGATGAGCGTGGCCGCGCGCCAGGCCATGCGCGACGACACCGGGGCCTCGGTGGCGGTGTCCGGCATGGCCGGCCTCACCGGCATGGTCTCTTCGGAACGCACCACTTCCGGGCCCGGCCACCCGCACCAGCTCGCTGCGCCCGAGACCGGCGCCCATGCCGGACCCGCCTGGCGCGAGGGCGACGGCGTCCAGCCCACCACGGCCACGCCCCCGCCGTACATCCTGGCGACCTCCGCCTCTCCTGCGGCGGCTCATCTGCCGCCCTCAGTGCCCTCTCAGGGGCCCACTGGCACGTCTTCGGGCCAGCGGGGCACCCGAGGCAGGCGCGCGGCCGCTCCCAAGCGGGGCAAGGCGGGTCTGATCGTCGGCGTCATCGCCGCCGGAGTCCTGCTCGGCGGGGGCGGCGCGGTGGTGTTCAGGCAGTTCGCCGAGACCGGGGCGGTGGCCGGCGTCGTCGGGACCCAGTCGCCCACGCCCAGCGAGCCGGAGCCGACGCTGACGCGGACACGGCCACCTCGCCCGCCGAGGCCGAGTCCGTCGCCGCCGCGTTCCTCGCAGGGCACCGCCCAGGTGACCGAGGAGCCGTCGAGCACGCCGACCCCCACGGACACGGCGAAGCCCTCCCCCACCTCGACGAAGACCCGCACGCCCTCTCCGACCCCCTCGAAGGTGCCGGCGGCGAAGAAGACCGTGCCCGGGGTCATCAACCTGACCCAGCAGCTGGCGACGACGAAGCTCCGGGCCGCCGGCTTCAAGACCAAGGTCGACGTCAGCGGGACCCCCAGCGACGAGGGCTGCACCCGCGTGCTCGACCAGGACCCGGCCGGGGGCACCTCCTGGCCCGTCGACCGCTACGTGACGATCGTCGTGGAACAGGGCATCCCCTGCGGCGACGAGCCCAGCGCCACTCCGACCCCGACGCCGACCCCGACGGCCACCTCCTGACCCCCGGCTCCGGCGGCCGTCCCGTGGACGCCGCCGGGGTGCCGGTGGCCGTGCGGTCAGATGCCCGTGGTGGTGCGCGGGTAGGCGATCTGCGGGTCGGTGGCGATGTTGACCATGTAGGGCACGCCCGAGTCGAACGCGCGGCGCAGCGCGGGCCCGATCTCCTTCGGGGAGGTGACCAGCTCGCCCGCGCCGCCGAGGGCGGTGACGACCTGGTCGTACCGGCACTGCGGCTGCAGCTCGGCCGCCACGTCGTACCCGTACAGCATCTGCATGGGGTGCTTCTCCAGGCCCCAGATGCCGTTGTTGCCGCAGATCATCACGACCGGCAGCTTGTGGCGCACAAGCGTGTCGACGTCCATCAGCGAGAACCCGGCGGCGCCGTCGCCGAGCAGGAGCACGACCTGCGAGGACGGGCGGGCGATGCGGGCGGCGATGGAGTAGCCGAGCCCGGTGCCGAGGCAGCCGTACGGCCCGGGGTCGAGCCAGCAACCAGGCCTGCGGGGCTCGATGTACTTGCCGGCGTACGACACGAAGTCGCCGCCGTCGCCGATGACCACGGCGTCGTCGTCCAGAACGCGGTTGAGCTCGCCGTAGATGCGCATCGGGTGGATCGGGTCGGCGTCGGACTCCATCAGCTCGGCGTCGCCCGCGACGGCCGCCGCGGAGGCCTCGGCCAGCTTGGTGACCCAGGCCGCGTGGGACATGGGCGACACCCCCGCGTCGGAGCAGGCCGCCCGCAGGCCCCAGAAGAGCAGGGACAGGTCTCCGGCGGTCGAGGCCGCGGTGCCCACGTGGGTGGCGAGCTGGGACGGCGCGTCGGCCAGGTGCACGACCTTCGCCAGCGGGACGCCGTCCCTGCCGCCGAAGAAGCCGTAGCCGAGGCGGAAGTCGAGCGGGGTGCCCGCGACGATGACCAGGTCGGCCTGGGAGAACGCCATGCCGCGCGCCCGGGTCACGAGCAGCTCGTGCCCGGCGGGCAGGATGCCGCGCCCCTGGCCGTTGGGGATCACCGGCAGCCGGAAGGCCTCGGCGAAGTCGCGGGCCACCTCCTCCGCGCGGTCCATCCAGACGTCCGACCCCAGCACGAGCACCGGACGCTCGGCCTGGGAGATCAGCCGCGCGATCTCGGCGAGCGTCTCGGCGTCGGGCTCAAGGGGGGACGGCGTCAGTGTCTCGGCCTCATGCGCGGGGGAGGGCGAGAACAGGTGGTCCATGTAGAAGTCGAGGAACACCGGGCCGCGGTGCGGGGCGATCGCCGTGCGGAACGCCATCTCGACGTCCTGGCCGATCGAGTCGGCCCCGCCCGCCGTGAAGGCCAGCTTGGTGATCGTCTCGAACAGCGGGGGGTGGTCCATCTCCTGGAGCGCGCCCGACCCCCATCGGGAGGCCGGCGCGCGGCCGCCCATCACCACGACGGGCGAGCCGTTGAAGTGCGCGGTCGCGACGCCGCTGACACCGTTGGTGATGCCGGGGCCCGCGGTCAGCACCGCGAGACCCGGTTGTCGCGTCAGCCGAGCCGTGGCCTCGGCGGCGAAGACCGCGCTCTGCTCGTGCCGCACGTCGACGATGCGCATGCCTTCGTGAACGGCTCCGTCGTAGAGAGGGAAGACGTGGCCGCCCGACAGGGTGAACATGACTTCGGCACCATAGGCTCGTGAGACGGCGACCGCGATGTCACCGGCATGCTTTGCAGACTCCATGTCGTGAACTTACCTTTTCTGTCCCCGGTCAATCCTTGAGGGCTCATCTGAGCTGCTCAAGGGGCGACTCTAGGGTCAGAGCGTCGGCGAGAGAGCCTTGATGGGCATCTTCAGGTCCGCCAGGAGCTCCAGGTCTTGCTCGGGGGAACGGCCCAGCGTCGTGAGGTAGTTGCCGACGATGATGGCGTTCACCCCGCCGAGCATGCCGTCGCGCGTGCCGAGGTCGCCCAGGGTGAGCTCGCGCCCCCCGGCGTACCGCAGGATCGTGCGGGGCAGCGCCAGGCGGAACGTCGCGATCGTCTTCAGGGCCTCGGGGCCCTCCACCAGCGGCAACGACCCGAACGGCGTGCCGGGGCGCGGGTTGAGGAAGTTCAGCGGCACCTCGTCGGGACGCAGCTCGCCGAGCTGCCCGGCGAACTCGGCCCGCTGCTCCCTGGTCTCGCCCATGCCGATGATGCCGCCGCAGCACAGCTCCATGCCGGCCTCGCGGACCATCTCGCAGGTCTGCCAGCGCTCCTCCCATGTGTGGGTGGTCACCACCTGGCCGAAGTGGGAGCGCGCGGTCTCCAGGTTGTGGTTGTAGCGGTGGACGCCCATCTCGGCCAGCTCGTCGACCTGGTCCTGGGTGAGCATGCCGAGCGAGCAGGCGACGTTGATCTCGACGGCCTCGCGGATGGCCTTGACGCCCTCGCGGACCTGGTCCATGAGCCGCTGGTCGGGCCCGCGCACGGCGGCGACGATGCAGAACTCGGTCGCGCCCGTCTGCGCCGTCTCGACGGCCGCCTGGACGAGCGAGGGGATGTCGAGCCAGACGGACCGTACCGGGGAGGTGAACTGCCCGGACTGGGAGCAGAAATGGCAGTCCTCCGGGCAGCCGCCGGTCTTGAGGGAAACGATGCCCTCCACCTCGACCTCCGGGCCGCACCACGCCATGCGCACCTCGTGGGCGAGCGCGAGCAGCTCGGGAATGCGGTCGTCCGGCAGTTCCAGACATCGCAGGGCCTGAGCGGCGGAGAGCCCACGGCCTTCCTCGAGCACCTGAACCCGGGCGATCTCCAAGATGTCCATACTCATCGGTCCTGCGGCTCCCTTGTCGGTTGCGTCACAGACTAAGGGTTGCCCGGAACCGAGAAGTGTCGAACCCGCCGCCTAGCAGGGGCCCCAGTCCGTCATGGGCCACGCGGGCGAAGGCCGTACGGCCGAGCGCGCCGGCGCCCTCGGGGAGCACTCCCGCCAGGGGCCGGGCCGCGAGGGTCTCCAGGTCGGCCACGTTGCTCCGGTCGGCGACGCCGGGCTCGCGCGGCCAGGACCCGATCACCAGCCCCGCCAGGTCGAGCCCTCGGCCGGCGAGCGCCTCCAGCGTCAGCGCCGTGTGGTTCAGCGTGCCGAGCCCGGCCCTCGCCACCACAAGGACGGGGGCGCGCAGCGCGCGGGCCAGGTCGGCGATGGTGGCGCCCTCCTCGTCGAAGCGCACCAGCAGCCCTCCGGCGCCCTCGACGACCACCAGGCGGTGCGTCTCGGCCAGCTCGGCGGTGCGCTCGGCCACGTCGGCCAGGGACACGGGAGGAAGGCCGGACGCGCGGGCCGCCGCGGCCGGGGACAGCGGGTCGGGGAACCGCCCGAACTCGAACGTCGTGGTCACCCCGGACAGCCGGATGACCTCGTCGAGGTCTCCCGGCTCGCCGGCCGCGACGCCCGTCTGCGCGGGCTTCACCACCGCGACCGGCACCTCCCGCCGCAGGGCCAGCGCGGTGACGGCGGCGGTGACCACGGTCTTGCCCACACCGGTGTCGGTGCCGGTGACCACCAGAATGCTCACCGGCACCACCCTAGAGGCCCCGGGACGGGCCGGCGGGCAGGCCCTACGGCTGTCCCGGCGCGTTCGGCCCGCCGGACTCCGGCGGCCTGCGGAGGCGGGTGACGAACTTGTACCGGTCGCCTCGGTAGAGCGACTGGGCCCACTCCACCGGGTTGCCCTCCGCGTCGAAGGCGTGCCGGGTCAGCAGCAGCATCGGCAGGCCGACGTCCACGCCGAGAACCTGGGCGTCGTACGGGGTCGCCAGCACGGTCTCTATTATTTCCTCGGCGTCCGTCAGCTGGACGTTGTAGGCGTTGTGCAGGGTCTCGTACAGGGAGGCGTGCACCTCCAGCTCCCGCCGCAGCCGCGAGAAGCGCCGGGCGGACAGGTGGGTGGTGTCGATCGACATCGGCTCGCCGTTGGCCAGGCGCAGCCGGTGGATGCGCAGGACGCGGCCGCCCGGGTTGATGCACAGGCGGCGGGCCAGGGTCTCGTCGGCCGTGATGTAGTTGATGTCGAGGATCTTGGTGTCGGGCTCCAGGCCGACCGTGCGCAGATCCCCGGTGTACGACGTGAGCTGCAGCACCTGGGCCACCTTGGGCTGGGCGACGAAGGTGCCCTTGCCCTGGATGCGCAGGAGCCGCCCCTCGATGACCAGCTCGGTGAGCGCCTGCCTGACGGTCGTACGCGAGGTCTCGAAGCGCACGGCGAGGGCACGCTCGGGCGGCAGCGCCGCGCCGGCGGGCAGAGACTTGGTGAGTTCCAGCAAGTTCCGTTTGACGTCGTAGTACTTGGGAATCCGGGGAGAGTCTTCCGTCACACGTTCACCTTCATCTCGGCCACGGCGGTGAGCGCGCGTCCGATCACCGCGAGATCATCCGAACTCAGATTGGCCCGTGCGGTCAATCTCAGACAAGACCGGCCCGATGGCACCGATGGCGGGCGGAAGCACCCGGCGCGCACTCCGTGCTCCGCGAACACCGCGGCGGCGGAGAGCGCGACATGCGGAGGGCCGAGCACGACCGGCACGACGGCCGCCGCCGGGTCCGTGGTGAGAAGGCCACGGTCCCCGGCCGCGCGGGCCAGCGCCGACGCACGGTGCCGAGCCTGTCTTGGCAGGTCAGGATGGTCGCTCACGATATCAAGGGCCGCGAGTGCGGCGGCGGCGGCAGGGGGTGTGAGGCCGGTGTCGAAGATGAACGACCTACCCGTGTCGATCAGGGCGTCCACCACCTCGGACGCGCCTAGCACGGCTCCGCCCTGCGATCCGAGCGACTTGGACAATGTGACGGTTCTCACAACGGCCGGGGCGTCGGCGAGCCCGGCGTCGGCCACGGCGCCTCGCCCGCCCGAGCCGACCACGCCCAGTGAGTGCGCCTCGTCCACGACGAGCAGGGCCCCGTGCCGTACGGCCGCGGCGTAGAGGCCGGCGATGGGCGCGAGGTCGCCGTCGACGGAGAAGACCGCGTCGGTGACGACCAGGGCGTGCTCCTCCGTGCGGTTCGCCAGCGCCTTCTCGACCGCCTCGACGTCCTTGTGGGGCGTGACGACCACCCTGGCGCGTGAGAGGCGGCAGGCGTCGATGATCGAGGCGTGGTTGCCCTCGTCGCTCACCACCAGCCCGCCCGCTCCCAGCGTCGCGACCGCCGCGAGGTTCGCCAGGTATCCGGAGGAGAAGACCAGAGCACGCCTGGCGTGGGCGAAGGAGGCCAGCCGTTCCTCCAGCTCCGCGTGGAGGGTGGTCGTGCCCGTGACGAGCCGTGAGCCGGTCGAGCCGGTGCCCCACCGTCCGGTGGCCTCCACCGCCGCCGCGATCAGCCGCTCGTCGCGGGAGAGCCCGAGGTAGTCGTTGGAGGCCAGGTCGATGAGGCCGTCGTGGTCGGGGGTGCGGGGGCGCAGGGCGCGCTTGAGCCCGGCCGCCTCACGGGTGGCGGCGGCGGTGCGCAGCCGCGCCAGGGGATCTGCGTTCATGGTCTCGCTAAGGTCGGCGTCGTTCACGTGGCCTCTCCCGTGCCGGCCGTGCTCGCGACCCGGCGCGTGCCGGGGCCGTCCACGGTCTCGGTCGTGCCGGCGGCCACGCTCGCCGGACGTTCGACGGGGTAAGCGGGCACTTCTATGTGCTCCATCAGGAGAATCTTCCCAGGGCCGACGCTGTCGATTCGCTTTGGGCCGGGGTTAGCACGCATGATGCTCAGGTGCCGACTCTCAGCGACCTGGTGGCGCGCCACACCACTCTCGACCCGGCCGACCTTGAGTGGATGCATTCGCTGGTCACCGACTGGCAGCTCCTCGCCGACCTGTCCTTCGCCGACCTGATCCTGTGGATCCCCCTGCGGGACGAGTCCGGGTGGGTGGCCGTGGCGCAGATGCGCCCGACGACGGGTCCCACGGTCTACCACGACGACGTCGTCGGCTCGATCGTGGCGGCGGGGGAGCGTCCGCTGATCGACACGGCGTGGAACGAGCACCGCATCTGCCGCGAGGGCGACCCCGACTGGTCCAGTGGCGTGCCCGTGCGGGAGGAGACCATCCCGGTGCGGCGCGACGACCACTTCGTGGCGGTCATCCAGCGTTCGACCAACCTGTCCTCGGCGCGCACGCCGTCCCGGCTGGAGCTCACCTACCTGCAGAGCGCGTCCGACCTGGCGCAGATGGTCGCGGAGGGCCGTTTCCCCTTCCCGGAGGCGGCGCCGATCCTGGTCCGCTCCCCGAGGGTCGGCGACGGGCTGCTGAGGCTCGACCGCGCCGGGCGGGTGACCTACGCCTCGCCCAACGCCCTGTCGGCCTACCGGAGGCTCGGGCTCAACGCCGACCTCGTGGGCTCGGAGCTGGGCAAGACGACCGCCACCCTGTGCTACTCCGACGAGCCCATCAACGAGGACCTCATGCTCGTGGCGAGCGGCCGTTCTCCCCGGGAGACCGAGGTCGAGGCGGGCGCCAACGTGGTGCAGCTCCGCGCGATCCCGCTCATCGTGGGCGGCGGCCGCATCGGCGCGCTGGTGCTCATCAGGGACGTGACCGAGCTGCGCCGCCGCGAGCGCGAGCTGCTGACCAAGGACGCGACCATACGCGAGATCCACCACAGGGTGAAGAACAACCTCCAGACGGTGGCCGCGCTGCTGCGGCTCCAGGCGCGGCGGCTGCGCGTGCCCGAGGGGCGCGAGGCCCTGGAGGAGGCGGTGCGCCGGGTGGGCTCGATCGCGATCGTGCACGAGACGCTGTCCCACACACCCGAGGAGATCGTCGACTTCGACGACATCGCCGACCGCGTGATCTCGATGACCGGTGAGGTGTCGGCGGCCAACGTGATGCCGCGCCGGGTGGGGAGCTTCGGCATGCTCCCCGCGATGATCGCCACTCCGGTGGCCATGGTGCTGACCGAGTTGCTCCAGAACGCCGTCCAGCACGGGTTCGCGTACGGCAGCGGCACGATCAAGGTGATCGTCTCGCGCACCGAGGAGAGGCTCGACCTCATCGTGGCCGACGACGGCGAGGGCCTTCCCGAGGGCTTCGACCTGGAGGCGTCGACCAGCCTGGGCCTGCAGATCGTCCGCACGCTCGTCGTCGGGGAGCTGTCCGGCCGCCTCGCCGTCAAGCCGCGTCAGGGCGGGGGGACCGAGGTCTCCATGACCATCCCGGTGCAGCCGGTCGAGCGGTGACGGTGCGCTGCCGGTGCGCCTGGACACTGCGACGCCCGGCCATCGCGTGAGGCGATGCCGGGCGTGTCGGTTCCGTACGCCGCGACGCTGGGGCGGTGCGGAAGTCATGTGCGGTCCGGAGACGCTCCGGACTCAGGGGTTCGGTGCGACGTGCGGGCTCAGACGCCCGCGCGGGCTCGGGCGCGGGCGGTGCGGCGCTTGAGTGCGCGACGCTCGTCCTCGCTCAGACCGCCCCACACGCCGGCGTCCTGGCCGGACTCGATGGCCCACTTCAGGCATGGCTCACTGACCGGGCAGGCGCGGCAGACCTGCTTGGCCTCTTCGATCTGCATGAGAGCCGGTCCGGTGTTGCCGATCGGGAAGAACAGCTCGGGGTCCACGTCACGGCAGGCAGCGCGGTGGCGCCAGTCCATGCGTTCCACTCCTTCGTAGGTGGAGCCTGCGGCTCCGTCCGGTGACGGATGTTTGTGAACACTTTCACTAACCATGGCGAGATTTTGCCTGGGCCATATGTTGGGGGTCCAGGAAAACTCGCGTGAGCGCCGCAGACCTTCGAGGAACAGGGTGGGATCCTCAAACGTCCTACGTTCCGACGTCGTGTTGAGCTTTTCAGGCATGCCCAGGTCACGCAAGAGGTTTGGGAGAACGTTTTGCCGGATATGGATGTCGGATGCATCACACTATGACGGCATGTGATGCCTTAGACCAGAATTTGTAACGCGCCTGGAACGGACCGGAAAGTCACGCGCTCGCGCTCGCCGAGATAATCGCCGTCAAGTTGGAAGGCCATGGGCCGCCGGGCCGACAGGGTGAACTCCTCCTCGTCGTGCACATGGACTAGATGCCCACCCCTCGGCAGGCCAACCCGGTCGCCGATGATCTGGCGGATCAGGCGCGCCATGGCGGCCATGCCCATGCGCCGCAGGCCGAGCATGTCGAGCCCGGTGTCGAAACCCGCCCACGGCGTGGGGTTGACCGGCTGGTCGCCGATGTAGGTCCACGGCGCGGTGTTGCAGATGATCGTCATGAAGATGCCGTCGACAGGCCCGCGGTGAGGCCGTTCAAGCCGGATGGCCGGGTGGTGCCGGTCTGTCATGAAATAGTGCCGCAACGCGGTGTTGACGTACCGGCTCGGCGAGGCCTTGTACCCGGCGCTTCGCAGGCCTTCCATGGCGCGTATCACCTCGGCGTCGTACCCCAGCCCCGCACAGAAGGTGAAATATCGGCTGTTGGAGGGTTCTGGGGTGTCGTGAGCCGGCTTGGTGGCCTCGCCCGGCGAGGCGGCTCCGAGCGCGCCGTCCTCCCAGATCGCCTGGCCGAGGTTGACGGTGCGGCGCCGTCCTTCCCGGATCGCCTCCAGCACCGCGCCCATCGCCTCCACGGGACTGTTCGGCAGCCCGAGCGACCGGGCGAAGACGTTGGCGCTCCCGCCCGGGATCACGATCAGCGCGGGCCGCGCCCGATCGCCGTCGAGCATGCCGTTGACGGCCTCGTTTATGGTGCCGTCGCCGCCGAGGACGGCGATCACGTCGAACCCCTTCTCGCGTGCGGTGCCCGCGAGCACCGTCGCGTGACCTCGGTACCCGGTCTCCTCCACCGACAACTCGACGGCCGCGCCCAGAGCGCGTATGAGGACATCCCTCGTACGACGGTTCGTCGACGTCGCCATGGGGTTGATCAGGAGGAGTGCACGCATGTCGCCCAGCGTATCCACCGGTCGAGCACCTGCCACCGGGGTCAAGTAGGGTGACGCGATATGTTGAACCGTCCGGTGACCCTTGTCGTGGCCGCCGTCGTCCTCGCCCTGGAGGGCCTCACCGCCGTCGTGCTCGGCGGCTATGCCGCGGTGGAGACCGTCATCGGCAAGCCGGCCGACGTGAGCAGTTCCATCGTCGTCTCGGCGTTCGGCATCGGCATCGGCGCCGCCCTGATCTGGGTGGCATGGGGCGTGCTCGGGGCGGCCCGGTGGAGCCGGGCACCTGGAGTGGTCACGCAGATCTTCGCGCTGCCGGTCGCCGTCTCGCTGGTGCAGTCGGCGCAGACCGTGCCGGGCGTGCTTCTGATCGTGGTGGCGCTGGCCGGTCTGGTCGCGCTGCTGGCGCCCGCGACGACGCGGGCCATGATCGGAGACTAGCCCGACCGGTGGCCGGCCGGGGCAGGGTCGGGCTTCGGCGGTCAGTCTTCGGCGGTGAGGCCCTCGCGGAGCTGGGCCAGGGTGCGGGCGAGCAGGCGCGAGACGTGCATCTGGGAGATGCCCAGCTCGGTGGCGATCTGCGACTGCGTCATGTTGCCGAAGAAGCGCAGCAGCAGGATGCGCTTCTCGCGAGGCGGAAGCCGTTCGAGCAGCGGCTTCAGCGACTCGCGGTACTCCACGCCTTCCAGGGACTCGTCGACGATGCCGAGCGAGTCGGACACGGCCGGCGCGTCGTCGTCACCGGAGTCGGGCGCGTCGAGGGACACCGTGGAGTAGGCGTTGGCCGACTCAAGGCCCTCCAGCACCTCTTCCTCGGTCATCTGCAGGTGGGCGGCCAGCTCGGCGACGGTGGGCGCCCGGCCCTGACGCTGCGACAGCTCGCTGATGGCCTTCGTCAGCGAGAGCTTCAGCTCCTGCAGGCGGCGCGGCACCCGGACCGCCCAGCCCTTGTCGCGGAAGTGGCGCTTGATCTCGCCCACGATGGTCGGGGTGGCGTAGGTGGAGAACTCCACGCCCCGGGCCAGGTCGAAACGGTCGATCGACTTGATCAGGCCGATCGTGGCGACCTGGGTGAGGTCGTCGAGCCACTCGCCCCGGTTGCGGAAACGCCGGGCCAGGTATTCGACCAGGGGCAGGTGCAGCTCGACCAGCTCGTCGCGGATGCGCTGGCGACGCGGGTCGTCGGCGGGCAACTCCGCCAGCTCGCCGAACAGCCCACGGGCCCGAACCCTGTCGGGGACGGTGCTGTCACTGCCGGCCACGGCCCGGGTCCTCTCCGTCACGACAGCCTCGCAGCGCCTCGGCGCTTGTGCAGCACGATTGCCATGCGGTCGGGTGTGTCGGTCTCGGCGTCCACGTCGTCGGCCAGCGCTGTGAGCACCATCCAGGCGAAGTCGTCGCGTTTGGGCTCGGCCTGGCCGACCGTGCCGACCTCGACCCGGACGATCATCTCCTGGCCCGTCAGCTCGAACTCGGCGATCAGATCGGTGCCGGGCACGGCGTGGCCCAGCAGCATGGCGCACGCCTCGTCGACCGCGATACGAAGATCCTCGATCTCGTCCAGGGTGAAGTCGAGGCGCGCGGCCAGCCCCGCCGTGGCCGTGCGCAGCACGGACAGGTAGGCACTCGCAGCGGGCAGTCGCACGCTCACCGCGTCACGGATCCCCGCGAGCCCACCGGGGATGCCGCCGGCCCGCGTCGCTGTCTCGTCGGTCACGTTCCTCCTCGCACAGAGCTGCTGATTAGCAACTTACCGCCCCTCGCCCCGTGTTGCAGGGCTGGGACGCGCCGATAGTCGTGATCTTGTAGAAATGCGGCCGGTTTCCCTGACGTCCCGCTGTCCTTTCGTTGACATCCGGGGGCGTTTGCCAGGCTCCTGGCCTCGTGAGACGCCTCTGGCCTCGCGCGAAAGCAGACCGCACGAGGCCAGAACGGGGCGAAGAGTCTCAGGCGGCCTTGGTCTCCCAGAAGATCTTCGAGATATCGTCGATCTTCCCGAGAAGGTCGTCGGCCTTGCTCACGTCCACGGTGCCCTTGGCGCCCGCGGCTCCGGCCAGCTTCGTCGCGTCCCAGAACAGCTGGTGGAGCTGGGGGTACTGCTCCAGGTGCGGGGGCTTGAAGTAGTCGGTCCACAGCACCCACAGGTGGTGCTTGACCAGGTCGGCGCGCTCCTCCTTGATCGACAGCGCGCGCGCACGGAACACCGGGTCGTCGTTGTCGGCGTACTTCTGCATGATCGCCTTCACGGACTCGGCCTCGATGCGAGCCTGGGCGGGGTCGTACACCCCACAGGGGAGATCGCAGTGCGCGGAGGCGACATGGCCAGGCCGCAACAGTCGTGCGAGCATCGGTTTCCTTCCTTGATGCTGATAACAGACAGCACTATCCAGTGCCCAACTTACTCGCCTTGATTCACAGAGATGGCAGGGGATGTCGTTCATCAGGGTGCGCGTCGAAGGCGATTCGATGCTGCCCGTCCTCCGGCCGGGGGACTGGCTCGTCGTCCGCCGCGGCGCCGCGGTGCGGCCCCGCGATCTCGTCCTCGCCCGGCTGCCCGGCGACCCCGCCAAGATGATCGTCAAGCGGGCGGCGTGGCGCGACCGGGACGGGTGGTGGCTGGAGAGCGAGAACCAGCGGGCGCCCGGGCGCAAGGACAGCTGGGACTTCGGCGCGGTGCCTCCGTCGATGGTGCTCGGCCGCGTGATGTTCCGCTACTGGCCGTTCAGGCGCGGTGGCCGCTGAGGTCGCGCCGGCGGGCGCGGTAGGCCGCCACGTTGGCCCGGCTGGCGCAGCGCTCCGAGCAGTAGCGGCGGGACCGGTTGGAGGAGGTGTCGAGGTAGGCGCGGTGGCACGGGGACGCCTGGCAGTACCCGAGCCGGTCGACGCCGAGCTCGGTGACCAGCGCGGTGAGCCCCATGATCGCGCCCGCGGCGTACTCGTCGGAGAGGCGGCCGCCCTCGGTGAGGTGCAGGTGCCAGCGCTGCCCGTCGTGGCGGGAGATCTGCGGATGGACCGGATGCCGCGTCAGCAGGGCGTTGAGCCGGTCGACGGCGTTCTGCTCGTCGTGACGCGCGGCCGCGGCGAAGACGGCGGCCAGCTCGCGGCGCAGCTCGCGCAGCGCTTCGAGGTCGGCGCGGCCGAGGCGGCCGGCCTGTCTCGCGCGGCCGGCCTCGACGAGGAAGCGCCGTGCGCCCTCCAGTGAGCTCAGCGCGTCCTCGCTGTTGACCAGCAGCACCGCCAGCTCGGCGTATGAGGTCAGGTCCACTGTGGAATTCCACCGCTGTAAGAGACGAGTCGGGACATCGAGTATTACACGGAACGACCGGCGGAGCGGGTGGGCGGCGGCGGCGTGCGCGTGCGGTCCAGGGTACGGAGCGGGAGGGAGGGCGGCGGCGGCGTGCGGGTGCGGTCCAGGGGTACGGGGCGGGCGCGGCGTCCGAGCGGTGCCGATGTCGCCGGCCGGGGTGGCCGGGGGCGGCGGTACGGGTCGGACGCCGGAACGCCTCGGGTGGAGATGGGGGTATCGAGACCAAGCGCGACGGGTAAGAGCTGGTCAGGGGGGAAAAGTAGCGATATGTCCGGTTGGATGCGCCTGGCGCTCGGCAATGGCCGCCAGTTCTGTGGCAGAGCCGACATCGGCAGGCGTCTCGACATGTGGCACAATCAAGCAACGGGTGACCCCCGTACCCCCTCAAGAGACGACCGTCAACGACGACGGCCGCCGGGCGGCTACAGAAGCCTGGGCCTGCGTTCGCCTGCGGCGTCTACCGAAGGAATCCGTCCTTAGACACAGGGGTCGCTGTGGCAGTCACGCCGTTCTCCGCTTCTCTCGAATCCCTCGATCTTGATCCCGTGTTCGCGATGCACCGCGGCGGCAAGCTCGAGGTCCGGTCCACCGTCCCGGTCCGCAACGCCGAAGACCTGTCCCTGGCCTACACGCCGGGCGTCGCCAGGGTCTGCACCGCGATCGCCGACCAGCCCGATCTCGTCAACGACTACACCTGGGTCTCCAATGTCGTCGCCGTGGTCTCCGACGGCACGGCCGTGCTCGGCCTCGGTGACATCGGCCCCGCCGCCGCCATGCCCGTGATGGAGGGCAAGGCGCTGCTGTTCAAGCAGTTCGGCGACGTCGACGCCGTGCCCGTCTGCCTCGACTGCACCGACGTGGACGCCCTGGTCGAGACCGTCGTACGGCTCGCGCCCTCGTTCGGGGGCATCAACCTGGAGGACATCAGCGCCCCCCGCTGCTTCGAGGTCGAGGACCGCCTGCGCGAGCTCCTCAGCATCCCGGTCTTCCACGACGACCAGCACGGCACCGCCATCGTGGTGCTCGCCGCCCTGCAGAACGCCGCCCGCCTGACCGGGCGGTCCCTGGGCGACCTGCGGGCCGTGGTCGCCGGCGCCGGGGCCTCCGGCGTGGCGGTCACCAGGATCCTGCTGAACGCGGGCATCGGCGACATCGCCGTCTCCGACTCCAAGGGCATGATCTACCAGGGCCGCGACGGGCTGAACCCCTTCAAGGAGGCGCTCGCCAGGGACACCAACCGCGGCGGGTTCACCGGCTCCACCGAGGAGGCGCTGGCCGGGGCCGACGTCTTCATCGGCCTGTCCGGCTCGACCCTGTCGGAGGGCGCCGTGGCCTCCATGGCGGCCGACTCGATCGTGTTCGCCCTGTCGAACCCGACGCCCGAGATCCACCCCGACCTCGCGCGCAGGCACGCCCGTGTGGTGGCCACCGGCCGATCCGACTTCCCCAACCAGATCAACAACGTGCTGGCGTTCCCGGGGGTGTTCCGCGGAGCCCTGGACGTGCGGGCCTCGACGATCACCGAGAACATGAAGGTCGCCGCCGCCCACGCCCTCGCCGCCGTCGTGGGGCCGGACGTGTCGGAGAACTACGTGATCCCGAGCCCGTTCGACGAGCGGGTCGCCCCCGCGGTCGTCGAGGCCGTCGCAAGCCAGGCCCGCCTCGACGGGGTGGCCCGCAGGTAGCGGCCGAGCACACACCGGGGCCCGCCTCCAGCGGGCCCCTTGCCGTCTCACGCCTTCCCCGAGCCGCCGTAGTCGTCGGGGAAGGGCGGCGCGATCGGCCGCCTGCGCGGGATCGGGCGGCGCAGGGCCTGTACGCGCCGGCGGGGCAGCGACCAGACCACGCCCCCGTCCCACAGCCGTACCGCCACGTGCCGCCCGCCCTCCAGCCGCTCGCGCGGCGCCAGATGGGCGGGGTCCAGCCGTACGCGGGTGATCTCCGCCCACGCGCACGTGCCGTACGGCATGGCCGCGAAGGTCGTCCCCACCCTCTCCACGGCCAGTTTCTCGGTGGCCGTGACCCCGCAGGCCGTCCAGCCGGCGGGTTCGTGTCCTGTGTAGACATCCCAGTCGAAAAGGCTTGCCTTCGTCATGAGGTATCGCTCCTTGGGTCAAGTCTTGGGAATTCCCACACCATGTCACGCATCGTGCTATAACAAAAACCCTCCGTTACCTGCCGGGGCAAGAGTGTGCACGAAGGGCGTATGTGTGCGCAGGGGGCTTGCGGCTACCGGAGTGCCCATGACCAGCATGCAAGCCTCCTGGGGGAACGAGCGATGCGACGTGAGCCCAACCTCCTTCTTCGTCACCTCATCGCCGAGGCGGCCTACTCCCACAAGGGCCTGGCCCGCAGGCTCAACGACCTCGGGGCCGCGCGGGGCCTCACGGGGCTGAGGTACGACCACAGCTCGGTGTTGCGCTGGATCGGCGGCCAGCAGCCGCGCGATCCGGTGCCGACGCTCCTCGCGGAGATCTTCGCACTGAAACTCGGCCGGCCGGTCACTTCGGAGGACCTCGGTATGGCGGGGGGAGCCACGCCCCTCGACCTCGGACAGGAATTCACTCACTCGTGGCAGGAGGGTGTCGAGACCGTGACAGCACTATGGAGGGCGGACATGGAGAGGCGCAGGTTCCTGCTCGACTCCGCCTTCGCCGTCGGAGCGGGTTCGGCGGGAGCCCTGCGCTGGCTGACCCTTCCCATGGAAGGCAAGCCCGAGGCCGGCGGTGTACGCAAGGTCGGCGCGCCCGACATCGCCGCGATCCGCGAGGTCACCCGCTCGTTCGGCGAACTGGACAATCGCTTCGGTGGAGGCCGGGTGCGCTCCGCGGTCGTGAAATATCTCGACTCGGCGGTCGCCCCACTGCTCAAGGACGGCGTCTACGGCGAGGCCACGGGCAGGGCGCTGGCCTCGGCCGCGGCCGAGGTGACCCGCCTGGCCGGCTGGATGGCCTATGACCTGGAGCAGCACGGCCTGGCGCAGCGCCATCTCATCCAGGCGCTGAGCCTGGCTCGCGGCGCGGGCGACCACGGCTTCGGCGGCGAGATCCTCGCCGGCATGGCGCACCAAGCCATATATATAGGACAACCAAGGCATGCCCTCGATCTGGCCAGGGCGGCGCAACTGTCCGCCCGCCGCGCGGACGTCCCCTCGCTGCTCGCGGAGGCGTACGTGCTGGAGGCCCACGCCCACGCGGCGCTCTCGGACGGCCCGGCCTGCGCCCTCGCGCTCCACGAGGCCGACCTGGCGTTCGACCGCCGTCGCCCGGACGAGGAGCCCGAGTGGATCCGCTACTTCGACGAGGCGTATCTGGCGGCCAAGTACGCCCACTGCTTCAGGGACCTCGGAGACGGCGCTCAGGCCGTACGGTACGCGCGCCGGTCGCTCGACATGGACGGGCGGTTCGTCCGCGGGAGGATGTTCAACCTGTCCCTGCTCGCCTCGGCCCACGCCCTGCTCGGGGACGCCGAGGAGGCCTGCCAGGTCGGCACGTCCGCGCTCGACCTGGCGGCCGGCCTGCAGTCCGTACGGACGCGGTCCTACGTCGCCGACCTGCGCAAGAGGCTGGAGCCGCTCAGCGGTGAGCCGATCGTGGCGGCACTGGTCCAGCGCACCAGGGAGCTCGCCCCGGCGGCGTAGGCGGGCTCGTGCGTACCGGCCCCTGAGGGTCGTGGAACGCGGCGCGGGGCCCGGCCGAAGCCGGGCCCCGCTGTCCCTTCACCGCATCAGCGGATCGAGCCTGACCAGAGGTTGGCGGCCTTGCTGTAGACCGCGTAGGTCTCGCTGTCGAAGTACGGCGAGGTGCTGAAGTCGTAGCGGCCGTTGCCGTCGGAGTCGCCAATTAGGCTGGTGACACCGTTGATGTAGCCGAGCCGCTTCGTGCTGCTGTACTTGGTGATCCACGGCGCGCCGGCGGAGCCGCCGGTCATGGAGCACTTGACGGCGATCTGCGCCTCGGCCTTGTAGGCGGCGCTGACCGGGGCGGGCTTGGTCTTGCCGTAACACCACTTCGGCGTGACACCGGTGTACGGCCTGTCCCTGTCGGGGTGCGGGCCGGAGGGGTAGCCGAAGACGTAGACCGGCTCGCCGATCTTCTGGTTCCACGCGAAGCCCTGGCCGCCGACGTTGTCACCGAGGCGACCGACGTCCTTCCAGGTGCCCACGTTGATGCCGTTGTAGACCGTGACGAACGCGTAGTCGCTGTCGTAGTCCTCGTAGACCGAGAAGTCGTAGTGCGTGTAGGCCGACTTGCCGACGTAGATGCCCCACGGGGCCTTGCCCTGGTAGTAGCCGGGGATGAAGACCCAGTGGTCGAGGGTGTCGCGGTTGGCGTCGGTGTCGTAGACGCAGTGACCGGCGGTCGCCACGAGGTTGTGGTACTTCGACTGGACCGACGACGCGGAACACCAGTACGGCTTGCCGTGGACGCGGAAGAACACCTTGCCGATGGTCTTGGGCAGGTTGACGTTCTTCACCTTGGTGGGGGTGATCTTCTCCTGTCCGATCGGCGGGACGGAGCCGGTCTTTCCGTCGGGAGCGGCGTCGCTCCCGCCGAACTTGACCTTGCCCTTGACCGAGTCGTCGTTGGAGTAGCGAGTCGCGGCCTTGAGCTGCTTTCCGCCGCTCGCGGTCCAGAACTTCGCGGTGTCGTTCGCCTTCGACTTGCTGGAGGCGAGGGAGACGTTCGTCGGCGAAGGCTTGGCCGTGGCCTCCGCGGACGAGGTGAGGGCCGCGCCGATCATTCCGGTGGCGGTGACGGCGGCCCCGAGGGGGAGGATGAGGCGCTTTGCTCGGTTATTCATGGAACTCCTCTTGTTCTGACATGAAACATCACTTATGTCCCATGCGTCCCAAAGGGGATGTCTTCGAGCCTATGCGATTTCTTTACTCCCTCCATATATCCGCGCCCCATAAACGGACATATGGGCATTCAATGGGATTTAACGATAGGGGAACCTCACCACAAGGTGAGATTGAAAGTGCGGAGGGCCCGGCCGAAGCCGGGCCCTCGTCACGCCGAGCTCAGGGTGTCACTTACCGATCTTGCCGGACGCGAGGTTGGAGGCCGCGGAGTAGATCGCGTAGGTCTCGCTGTCGAAGTACGGCGAGGTGGCGAAGTCGAAGCGGCCGTTGCCGTCGCTGTCGCCGACCAGGCTCGTCACACCGTTGATGTAGCCGAGCCGCTTGGTGCTGCTGTACTGCGCGATCCAGGGGCCGCCCGAGGCGCCGGCGGTCATGGAGCACTTGAGGGCGATCTGGGCCTCGGCCTTGAACCCGGAGACGGGGCCGGCCGCGGAGGTCTTGCCGTAGCAGTACTTCGGCGTCTGGCCGGTGTACGGTCCGTCGCCGTCGGGGTGCAGGCCCGCGGGGTAGCCGAAGGCGTAGACCGACTGGCCGATCTTCTGGTTCCAGCTGAAGCCCTGGCCGCCGACGTTGTCGCCGAGGCGGCCGACGTCCTTCCAGGTCCTGGCCTCGACACCGTTGTAGACGGTGACGAAGGCGTAGTCGCTGTCGAAGTCCTCGTAGTTGGCGAAGTCGAAGTGCGTGTACGCCGACTTGCCGACGTAGATGCCCCACGGGGCCTTGCCCTGGTAGTAACCGGGAATGAAGACCCAGCGGTCCAGGGTGTCGCGGTTGGCGTCGGTGTCGTAGACGCAGTGACCGGCGGTCGCGACCAGGTTGCGATACTTGCCCTGGATCGAGGAGCCGGAGCACCAGTACGTCTTGCCGTCGAGGCGGAAGAACACCTTGCCGATGGTCTTCGGCAGGTTGACGTTCTTCACCTTGGTGGGGGTGATCTTCTCCTGGCCGATCGGCGGGACGACGCCGGTCTTGCCGTCGGGGGCGGCGTCGCCGCCACCCAGCTTGATCTTGCCCTGGACGGCGGCGTCAGAGGTGAACTTGGTGGCGGCCTTGAGCGACTTGCCGTTGCTCGCCGTCCAGAACTTGACGGTGTCCACGGCGTCGGCCTTGGTGGTGGACAGGCCGTCCGAGGCCGGCGCGGCCGCGGAGGCGGTCACAGCGGTGGTGAGGGATGCCGCGATCATGCCGGAGGCGATGGCGACGCCCCCGAGAGGGAGCATGAGGCGCTTGACTCGGGTGTTCAATGAGACTCCTTGTTCAGCCGCAGGAGGTGACTCCTGCCCCACTCGCCCCAAAAGGGGCAGCACGAACCTATCGGTCTGATCATGAGGAATGGGTCGCAGGGCTCAATGGCGCGTCGGCCGTACGGCCCGTCTGGGGAACTGCGCGACGAGAGCCACCGTCCGGCCCGGCACAGGTGGAAACGGTCCAATGGGCCTCGCGCACGCGCGGAGTGGAAATATGCCGTCCACTGCGGTGTGACGTATATCACTCAATGTGTGGCAATCCGTGTCCAAAAGGCACAGGGCCCGGCATGGGATGCCGGGCCCTGCTAGGACTGCTGTCGCTCTAGCTGGCTAGAACGTCAGGCCTTGGTGGTGGTGCCGCCGTCCTTGG
>NZ_JBEZFH010000038.1:0-41926 GCF_040649355.1 Sphaerisporangium sp. NPDC049002
TCTTGGAGTGGATCGCGAAGCCGGTCAGCTTGACCTGCCTGTCCAGCAGCGAGCGGTTCGTGTCGCCCCAGGCCCGGCCGATGAACTCGCCGAGCGGCATGACCGCCGGCCTGTCCCGTGCGAGCACGTCGTACGCGTCGAGCGCCGACGGTCGCGGCTGGGGTGTCTCGTCCCGCTCGGCGGCGAAGGATCCAAGTGCGGGCGGGGCGATGAGGAAGATGGCGATCACCGGAAGGCAGAGCAGCCAGGCCACCCGGGGCCCGTGCCGGTGCTCCCCCGCCGGTCCGTGCTCGGCGGCGGCCTGCGCCTTCGGGACGTACGGCTTGTGCCACTCCTGGACCAGGCCGAGCGCGCCCAGCGCGAAGATCACCAGACCGGCCGCGACGAGCAGCGGCCGGAAGCCGGGTTTGACGTAGTTCACGTACATGGTGGACAGGGCGGATACGCGCAGGATCGCCCCGCCGAGCAGGGTCATCACCAGGCTCTGGGCCATACGGTTCACAGAAGCACCCACCCCACCAGAACACTCACCAGAACGGCCAGCGTGAATGTCAGCGGGACGAAGCGAAGCGCGAAGGCCCGGCCGAACGTCCCCGCCTGCAACGCGATCAACTTCAGGTCCACCATCGGCCCGACCACCAGGAAGGCCAGCTTGGCGGTCGGGGAGAAGGCCGTGAGCGAGGCGGCCACGAAGGCGTCCGCCTCGGAGCAGATCGACAGGATGACCGCCAGCACCGCGAGGACCAGCACCGACAGCCAGGGAACGTCGCCCACGGACGAGAGCCAGGACCGGGGGACCACCACGTTCAGCGTCGCCGCGGTCAGGCCGCCCACGACCAGGAACCCGCCCGCGTGCAGGAAGTCGTGCCGCATCGCCGACAGGAACGCCGCCCACCGCGACTCGCCCTCACTCGCCGTACGGGAAGGGATGCGCAGCCAGCCGGGACGGCCGAGCAGCTGCCAGGCCCAGCCGACCAGTACGGCGACGAGCAGGGAGGCCGCGAACCGGCCGGCGACCATGAGCGGCTGACCGGGGAACGCCACGGCGGTCGCCACCAGGACTACCGGGTTGATGGCCGGGGACGCCAGCAGGAAGGCGAGAGCCGCCGCCGGGGTCACCCCGCGCGCCATCAGGCCCGACGCCACGGGCACCGAGGCGCACTCGCATCCGGGCAGCACGAGCCCGGCCACGCCCGCGACGGGCACGGCGGCGTACGGCCGGCGCGGCAGTACGCGGGTCCAGAAGGACGGCGGCACGAATGCCGTGATCGCCGCGGACAGTGCCACGCCGAACACCAGGAACGGGACGGCCTGCACGCAGATCGCCACGAAGATCGTGGACCAGGCGCGCAGGGCCGGCGCGGTCAGGTGAGGTGAGAGGAGGAGGTTGCCGAGGAACAGGAAGCCCACCAGGGCCGCGAAGACCCAGGGGAGAACCTGTGCTTCGGGAGCTCGCCGTCCCCACGTCGGCGGGGGGACCGGACTGTCGGGCTCATCGGTCCAGTCGAGTGTGGTTCGGTCGCTCATAAATGGCTTAAGAGATATTTCTTGATATCGGGAGATACGCGCTGATGGGCGGGTGTTGCGGGGTGTTAGACGTCTTGACGCTACACCCGTCCCCTTGGTCGCAGTTGCCCAAGTAGCCAACCGGGCCCGGCGACCTCGGCGCCCAGCGCCCGGACCCGCTGCCGGAGCTCGCGATCGGCGGTCACGATCAGCGCTCGCTCCCACGGCCTGGTCTGCCGGATCTCCCCTACGGTGTCCACGATCGCGTCGTCGCCGCTGCCGGGCGCGTCGATGACCTTCACCATGCCCTCGGAGCCGACCCCCTTTGCGGCTCCCTCAATGATCATGATCATCCGGGGGAACCACTTGGCCGGTGCGGGAAACCCCTCCGGAGGGCGCAGGCCGTGCCTCGCCAGATCGTCGACGTCATCCAGCAGGCGTTTCGCCGCCCCCGCACGGTCGCGCCACCAGCCGTGCTCGGCACGCGCGCCCACGATGTTGGCCGCGTCCAGGATGACCACGGACGGCGGCAGGGCGGACCTGATCTCCGGCCAGGTCTCGGCGAAGCCCGGATGCAGGTCCTCGCCCCCGATCTCGTCGGCGGGCAGCCACCGCATCTCGGTGCTCTCGCCGTTCGCCGGAGCGGAGGGGAAGCGGGCCTCCGCCTCCGCGATCACCGTCTGGAAGGACCAGCCGCCGTGGTCGTCGGTGTAGACGCCGAGGACGCGCAGGCCGTCGCCCTTCAGGGCCGCCTCCTCCAGGGCTTCTCGCAGTGCGCCCGTGACCGCGTCCTCGTGGCTGTCGAGGGCTCCTCCGGGAAGGCCCCAGGTGCCCCCGTGATGGCTCCACCACGACCGCTTCTGCATGAGGATGTGCGGCGTGCCGCCGGTGTCGAAGTGGACGGCCAGCAGGCCCGAGGCCCCGTGCAACCCCCAGTGCTGATGACCCCGCTCGCACAGCGCCCAGCCGTCGCCGTCCTTCGCCGCCATCCCTCTATCCTGCCCCAACTCCGAAAGTCAGATCGAGCGGGCCTCGCTGAGCTTTCGCTGGGATCCTCCTGGCCTGGCTCCAGAGGGGGTGCGGCGCAGGGGTGGGCGGTGGGCCCAGGTGGCCCAGCGCCAGAGCCATTCCAGGGGCCCTTGGCGGTAGCGGCGCAGCCAGAGGGGAACCAGCGGCACGCCGTTGCTGCCGAGGATCAGCGGCGTCGCGATGAGGACGGCGGCGAGCCCCGCGACGGCCCAGCGCGGCAACCAGGTGGAGGGCAACAACACCAGCAGGCCGACGACGGCGTAGATGGTCGGGATGTCGCCCCGCCACAGCAGGAACATGTGAGCCAGGCCCAGCGGGAGCAGCACCAGGAGCCGGCGCAGCATGAGCACCCGCGGGTGGAGGACGTGGCGTCCCGCGGAGTCCAGCAGCAGCGAGAAACCGATGCCGAACAGCAGGGAGAAGATCGGGAAGAAGCGCTGGTCGACGAGCAGCCCCAGCCAGGCGCCGTCCTGAGTCGCCGCCACCACAGGATGCGTGACCGGTGCGGCGTCGACCATGTGGGCGATCGGCTTGACGTTGGCCAGCAGGATTCCGCACAGGGCGAACCCGCGCAGCACGTCGAGCGCGGCGACACGCGGCCTGCCGGAGGAAGTCGTCGTGGGCTGACCGGGTCCCGTGGCTTCCGGCGGTGGGGGGAGCGTTGCATGTGCCATGGGGCCACATCCTGCGGCCCTCCGTCCCGGCTCCGGATCAGTCGAACGTAGGGTTCACGGCGCCCCGGACCGTACTTCCGGCCGGTTGCGCACGAACAACGGGCCTCGCTTCGCTCGGACTGTGCCTATTCGAAGCTTCGCTCCGGCGAACCCGGAGTCGTAGGGATCTCCAGTGTCACGCCGAGCGAGTCACAGCGTGGAAAGCGGGCCACGTCAGCGTCGGCGCTTATCGGTCTGCCGAGGGTGACCTGTGCCTGCCTGCGTGATCCACACAATGCGTCGGTCCTCGTCGATGGCATACCAGATCCGGCCGCCTCCGGTTACCTCGTACTGCCATTGTTCGAGTTCGACACCGTCGATTTTCACAGCCCTGAGGTCGAACTTGAGCCGGTGCTGCCGAGCCAGATCGTCTCGACCGCGGGGATCGGTGGTGATGGCGATCCAGGCCCGATCGAGGTTCTCGGGTGCTTGGGACAGCAGCGCGGACCACCCTTGCGCGGCTTGACGGTCGACGAGGCGCACGATCCATCCGGTCGGCCGTCGTGCCTCGTCGCCACGACCCAACCTGTCACTCATTGATCGTGTCGGGTCGCGGCAGGTCAATGGCTGAGGTGGTGTCGAAGGGCCCGCGAAGGCGGCGGGCGAGTTCGGGGTCGGAGTAGATCTCAGCGGTGGAAATCCATTCGCGCAGCGCGCGGGCGAACGGTACGAGCAGCCCGGTATCGGCACCGGCCAGCAGGTGGTCGAGCAGCTCGGTCACGCACTCATGCCGGGCTTCGGCAGGCAGCCACTTCAGCCACGGGAGCTCCTCGGAGAAGACCTCTTCGGCGAGGCTGCGATTCGAGCGCGCGATGATCGACAGAGACCGAGCCGCGAGGCGAAGACCGTCGGTCATGGCCTGGAACCGCTCGGAGCGCATCAAGACGAGGTTCTCGGCATCCCTCCGTTCCAGGATGACGTCGGCGTCGTCCAGCGCCGGGAACACGCTGGTCTGCTTGTTGATCAGCGTCGAGAAGGGAAACGACCGCGTTGTCATGCCCCCACTCTACCTCTCAACTTCGAAAGTAGTTCAGTTGCCACTTCCAGTTTAGGCACCCCGCTTCGATCGGACTGCTTTCTGTAGCCTCACTCCCGCCCTCGACCGGACTGTATGGCGCCCCGGGTTCGCCGGGGTTAGATCAGTTCCACGGCGGGCGTGCGCCAGTTCCAGCGCGTTGTCTCATCGTCGGCCCAGGCAGCACTTCCCGACTTCTCGGTATGGTGCCGTGCAACCCAAGCCGGAACATCGTTCATCGCGCGCACCTCATTCAAGGCAGCGCGGGGTTCTCCGCCTGCTTCCTCCAGTGTCCTCTTCCCGGGGTGGTCACGCAGCCGGCGTGCCCCGTCCGGGACGTCACGTTCGGCCCGTCGCGCCCGGCCGGCGGGACGAACACGGGGACGGCGAGCGGGATGGATACCGTGACGCGCCGGAGTCGTAGTAGCGGTTCTCTCGGGAGCGCCGCGCGGTCAGTCGGTGGTCGTGAGTGAGCGGCTCGCCACCGATGCCATGTGCGCCTTGAAGATGTTCGCCGCGTCGGGGTTGCGGGTTCTCAGGGCGACCATGGCGGTGAGGATGACGTCGCACAACTCGCTGTCGACGTCGTCCCAGGTGTGGGTGAGGCCCTTGCGAGGGTTCTGGCCGAGGACGCCGATGACGGCCTCGGTGACCTCGCCCGTCTCTTCCGACAGTTTCATGAACCGCAGGAGCAGTTCGACATCGGGTGCCAGCGCGCTTTCGGCGTCGAGCCAGGCCACGAGCCGGTCGACGGTTTCCCAAGCCTCGGCGTCCATGGCCGCTCAGGATACCGCGATGATGTGGGGTGCCGTCCGGGCTGGTCTGGCGCCTGGGACTCCAACTACATGACGCAGATTGGGAGAGATCTATGACCGGAATCGCGCCCGTGATCCGTCGATATCGGGCCGACGACGCCCAAGCCACCCTGGACGTCTTCTACCGGGCGATCCGCGTCACGGCGTCGCGCGACTACGACCCCGACCAACTCGCCGCCTGGGCATCGCCGGACATCGACCCGGCCGACTGGGCGACCTACCGGAAGGAAGCGGAAACCTGGGTGGCGGAAGTCGACGGCACGGTGGTCGGCTTCACCGACATCAACTCGACCGGGTATATCGACATGATGTTCGTCGACCCCCAAGCCGGACGCGCTGGAGTCGCCACCGCACTCCTCGGCCGTGTGACGGAAATCGCCCGGTCCCAGGGGATAGGTGAACTCACCGTCAACGCGAGCCTCACAGCCCGGCCGTTCTTCGAACGCCGCGGCTTCACCGTCATCGCCGAGCAACGCGTAGAGCGACGCGGAAGCGTCCTGACCAACTTCCGGATGCACTCACCCCTACGGTGAACGCGGAAACCCCGACAGTCGAGCAAGATCACGGTCCTGTGAGTGTTCTCGCAGGTGTCAGCCACCGCCCTTGGCGAAATGCTGGTAGTCCTTGGCGCCGTTGAAGTAGCCGCCCCACTGCCAGCCGTGCTTCTCGAACAGTTTGACCACGCGGTCGTCCGCGTTGATGACGCCGGGCTTGTGCAGCGGGCGCCTGGCGAACTGCCTGGCGTTGTCGTGGGCGACCGAACCGTCGGGCTCGACCCAGGGGTTCTCCCGGGGGTTGAGGTCGATGGCCCTGCCGTACGAGTGCTTGGACCAGCTGCTGGCGCCCGTGGTCCTGCGGCAGTTGAACGCCGAGGTGTTGTCGGCCTCGATGGAGTCGAAGTCGCTGCCCTTGTAGACGTCGATCGGCACCATGCGGGCGATCGGGTACCGCCACTCGTACAGCTGCTCGAACTGGGCGACCACGTCGTCGGTGACCCCGCGGTTGACGATCAGCTCCCCGCTGTGGGCCTTCTTGTCGAAGCCCCAGTACGTCAGCGTGACCTTCCGCAGGCTCTCGGGGGAGACCGGGCAGCCGGGCCGCCACGAATGCTTGAGCTGGCCGGCCGTCACCTCGGAGACCTTCGACGTGAAGGCCGGCGGCTCTGAGGGAGAGGGTGCCGCGGAAGCGGACGGCGTCGGGGAGCTCTCGGCTGCCGGGGAGCCCTCATCCGACGGAGCGGACGAGGCTTCGCCGGACGGTGAGGCGGGGGCTTGGCCGGAGGGCGACGCCACTGTGGACGACGGCGGCGGTTCCGCGGTGACGCCGGAGCTGGTGCCGCACGCGGTGACGGTGGCCGACACGCAAGCCAGGGCGAGAACGCCCAGGTGGCGAAGCTTTCGTATCTCGGACATACGCCAGGGTAAGGGCACCCCGCCCGCGCTCGTGACGAAATCGTGATCTCGGCCGAATGTGTCGGCGTAACCAGACCGTTCGGGATCTGTGTCGCAGGTTTTACTCGGAAATCCTCGCGCACATGTTCGAGGGAGCGCTACAGTCGTGGCCATCGGATCGAACAGGGGTTCGGTCCGAGAGGTCCCAGGTGAGGGGTGGTGTGCCATGGCGTTGCTTTCCCCGCCCGCGAGGCAGGCGTGCGCCCCACCCAGATCCGCGACACGCCGTAGCCCTTTCTACGAAAATCTAGGACGGCCGCTATATCCGGTCATAAAGTCCGAGAGCGTGGACCCCGTGCGCAATCCCTATGCCCCCGGTGCGGGGCAGCGCCCTCCGGAGCTTGCCGGGCGTGATCGTGAGCTGCAGCAGTTCGAGGTCGTGCTTGAGCGGGTGGCCCGTGGCCGCCCCGAGCGCAGCATGGTCCTCACCGGGCTGCGCGGCGTCGGCAAGACCGTGCTGCTCAACACCTTCAAGTCGATGGCCATGCAGCGGCTCTGGGGCACCGGCAAGATCGAGGCCCGTCCCGAGCAGTCGATCCGCCGTCCGGTCGCCGCGGCGCTCCACATGGCGATCCGCGAGCTGGCCCCCCGCCACCGCGCCCCCGAGCGCATCGAGGAGTTCCTCGGCGTGCTCAAGGCCTTCGCCATGCGCGACCCGTCCGCGGCCAAGGGCACGTCCCACTGGTCGCCGGCGATCGACGTCCCCGCGGGCAGGGGCCGGGCCGACTCGGGCGACCTTGAGATCGACCTCACCGAGCTTTTCGTCGACGCGGCCTCGGTCGCGACCGACCTGGGCGTCGGCGTGGCCCTGTTCATCGACGAGATGCAGGACGTGCAGGCGCCCGACATCTCCGCCCTGTGCGCCGCGTGTCACGAGCTGTCGCAGAGCGGCGGCCCGCTCATCGTGGTGGGGGCGGGTCTGCCCCACCTTCCCGGTGTGCTGAGCGCCAGCAAGAGCTATTCCGAGCGCCTGTTCCGCTACGCGCGCATCGACCGCCTCGACCGGGAGGCCGCCGACCTCGCCCTGATCGCCCCCGCCGAGCGTGAGCAGGTCGAGTTCACCCAAGAGGCGCTCGACGCGTTGTACGAGGCGGCCGACGGCTATCCCTATTTCGTCCAGGCCTACGGCAAGGTCGCCTGGGATCTCGCTCCCGGCAGTCCCATCACGGCCGAGGACATCAGGGTCGCCTCTCCCGAAGCCGAGGAGGAGCTGGCGGTCGGGTTCTTCGGGAGCCGTTACGAGCGCGCCACCCCCGCCGAACGCGACTACATGCACGCCATGGCCTCCGTCGGCGACGAGCCCGTGCCGACGTCCGACGTCGCCGAGCTGCTCGGGCGCAAGCCGTCCAGCCTGTCTCCGGCCCGCGACAGCCTCATCAAGAAGGGACTCATCTTCAGCGCCGAGCGCGGCCTGATCGCCTTCACCGTGCCGCACTTCGGCAAGTTCCTCCGAGCGCAGCCGCTGTAGGCCGCGCTGGGTCCCACAAGCCGAGCGCGGTCTTCTGCGCTCCCATTGATCTCTCTACGGCTTTCTAGAGGGGAAGCTAGAGAGCCGTAGAGAGTCGTATTCGCGGCGCCGAGCATCGGAAGGCCGCGAGGTGTGCGGGCGCGAGGGCCAGGCTGGGGCCTTCGCGCCCGCCTTGATTAGATTGTCTAGGGGTTTCTAGCGCGTGGCCGATAGGCCAGTAGATTCGTGCAGAGTCCCGCCGGTCCCCTCGGCCCCGACCACGGCCACCCGTACGGGCGGACGCCGCCCGCTGAGGTACACGGCGAAGACGACCTCGGCCTTGGCCCCCGCGGCGGTGCGCCCGGGGTAGACGAAGAACCGCCAGCACAGCTCGCGCCAGGTGTCCTCCGGCTCCCCGGAGACGAGCAGCGCCGCGTGCGACCGCCACTCGCTGCTCGACCGCAGGCGCGAGAGGGTCCTCGCGGCCGGTACGGGCCGCTGCTCGCAGGGCGCGCGATACCTGACGCGCGCGATCGCCTCCTCCAACTCGGTGGAGAGGACGGACAGCAGCGCGACGCCGGCGGCGAGCGCGATCGCCAGATCCCAGGAAAGCCCGGACAGGACATCGGCGCCCGTTACGGGAACGAGCGTGACCGTCACCGCCATCGCGGTCAGCACGACGGCCCGGCCGATCGCGCGAAGGCCCACCGGCGAGCCGCTCGCCTCGCCGAAGCAGCCGCACCCCACATCGGGCCGCCGGCGGCGCAGCTCCCACAGCACGTACGTGGCGAGGGCGAAGAACGCGATCGTCCCCCACCGGGGCAGCGGGCTGCGGGTGAGCACAAGACCGCAGGCGAGCGTGGTCTCAACGGTGGCACAGAAGATCAGCACAGGCTTGCGCCAGCGTTCGGGGACGAGCATCGCGGGGCCGAGCCGGCTGAGACCGCCGGGCTCGGCGTCGGTCCCGGCAGTCGCGATCTTGGCAACGCTTCCGAGGACGAGAAGCAGGACGAGGAGCGTGAGTGCGGCGGCGGCGAGCGTTGCGACCTCCACGGTCACCCCAATCCGACACGGGCGTTGAAGCATCCCTTGGCGAGGTCTCCACCGAGCTCGACGAAGGAGACCGGTGACAGTTCCACGATTCGGCCCCGTGGCGAGGTGCCGCATTCCACGCACCGGTCGCAGAAGCGCCCCGCCATACATCCGCAGGCGACGATCGGCAGGACCAGGGCGCGGCTTTCACACACGTTGCCGACGTAGAGCATCGAGCCCAGCGCGAGATAGGGCAGACCGGTGCACGACACCCCCGCGTCCTCGCAGCCGGAATCGGCACGTTCCAACATCGGGTACGCGGCTCCGGCCTCCCCGTCGTCGAAGGCGTCCGACCAGGCGGCGGCTCCGGAGATCCTCGACTGGATCCCGCCGTACGCGGGCGGGGGAGGCGGCACGGCGGTCGCCCGGTAGGCGGGCTGCGAGGTCGCGGGGAGCCGCGCGAAGGTCGTACCCTCCACCCGCGTTCCGATGGCGTCGAACAGGAAGCCCGGTTCGAGCTGCGGATGCCGTACGCGAAGGCGTCCCGAGGCCCCGTAGGGGATCACGACCGTACGAGTGCCCCGGTGCGGCCCGCAGTCGAGCTCGACCGTCAGGTCCCTGCGTTCCGTGCCCAGGGAGAGGATCACGCCCGTGATGCGCGTGACGTCACCCCAGAGACGTTCGGCCACGCGGCCGGACTGCCGGGCCCGGATGACGACGCGGGCGCCGACGGGGAGCTCGGCCGGTACGACCGGCCGGCCGTGCCAGGCCGTGGCCCACGGCGCGATGACCAGGCGCTCCTCCACGCCTTCGGAGTTCTCCAGGATGACGAGGTGCGGGCTGATGTCGAGGATCTCGCCGGTCACCCCGCTGAGCGCCGGGCGCTCTTCCACCTCGGCCTGCGGCGGGACGCCGCTCCGGCCGAGTGCGGCGGATGCCAGCGCATAGCGACGCTCAACTCCCATCGGCCCCTCCCCGGTTGCCGTCGCGAGTTTCCTCGGTCGTCCGCTAGCGTCACACGGTTCGCCACCGGCACCGGCTCTGGCGGGGCGATTTTTTCCCCCCGTATCAGTGCGCGTAGCAAATTACCTACTCCAGGATGAACTACTCGCCGCCCCACGGGGTCACCCGACTGTAACGATCTTTGCCGTTGACGGGGCGAAACCTGGATTGAGGATCAGCCGCATTATGGCTTCCGGCTGCGATTCTGACCACGAGATTCGAATGAATCATGGCCCTTCGTCATGGCACCGGTGATCGCATGAGCGGTAAAGACGAGGAGTTCCGCGAGTACGTGGTTGCCCGCGGTCCTGCACTGTTGCGCGTGGCGTACCAGCTGACCGGCCAGCCCGCCGACGCGGAGGACCTGCTTCAGGCCGCCCTGGCCAAGACCTACCTCGCCTGGGACCGCATCAACGACAGGGCCTCGCTCGACGGATACGTGCGCCGGGCCATGGTCAACATCAACATCTCGTGGTGGCGGCGCAGGAAGCTGGAGGAGTACCCGTCGGAGGAGCTGCCGGAGACCCCGGTCAGGGACGGCCCTAGCCCCGGGGAGATCCACGAGCTGCTGGAGGAGGCGATCAACCGGCTGCCCACCCGGCAGCGTACGGCGATCGTGCTGCGCTACTACGAGGACATGAGCGAGCCGGAGATCGCCAAGGCCCTCGGCATCAGCATCGGCACCGTGAAGAGCACGGTGTCGCGCGCGATGGCGAAGCTCCGCGGCGATCTGGTCATCGTGGAGTCCCGGCAGCCCGAGGTCCAGGCCCACTTATGACGGATCCCGGGCTACTCACGACGGATCCCGGGCTACCTATGGCGTATCCCGGGCTACGGGCTCGGCACCTGGCTACGGGCTTGCGCACGGGTCGCGGGCCTGGTCGCTGGTCCGACCGAGCGCTTGTCTCAGGACCGTCCCCGGGCCAGACTCGGAAAGCGGAGGTGGCACTGATGCGCAGCACCATGCCCGACTACCCGCTCACCATCACCTCGATCATGCGGCACGGCACCGGCCTGTACGGCGACCACGAGGTGGTCACGTACACGGGCGACGGGTACCACCGCCTGCCGTACCGCGAGCTGGGGCGGGAGGCCGCTCGCCTGGCGGGCGCCCTCCGCGGGCTCGGTGTGGACGGCGACCAGCGTGTCGCCACCTTCAGCTGGAACACCACTGACCATCTGACCGCCTATCTCGCCGTGCCCAGCATGGGGGCGGTGCTGCACCCGCTGAACATCCGGCTCTTCCCCGAGCAGGTCGCCTACATCGCGAACCACGCCGAGGACGACGTCGTCATCGTCGACGCCTCGCTGGTGCCGCTGCTCGCGCCGATCCTTCCCGAGATGAAGACGGTGCGGCACGTGATCGTCGTCGGCGAGGCGGACACCGGGGCGCTCCGGTCGGCGGGCAAGGACCTGCACGACTACCGCACGCTCCTCGACGGTGCGCCCGACGGCTTCGACTGGCCCGAACTGGACGAGCGCGCCGCGGCCTCCATGTGTTACACGAGCGGTACGACCGGCCATCCCAAGGGCGTCGTCTACAGCCACCGGTCGGCCTACCTCCACTCGATGAGCGTCTGCACGGCGAACGCCGTCGGCCTCTCGTCGGGCGACCGGGTGCTGCCGATCGTGCCGATGTTCCACGCCAACGCCTGGGGCCTGCCGTACGCCGCGCTCATGGCGGGAGCCTCGCTGGTCATGCCCGACAGGTTCCTGCAGGCGGAGCACCTGACGAGGGTCGTCGCCGAGGAACGGCCGACCGTCTCGGGCGCGGTTCCGACGATCTGGGGGGACGTGCTGCGCCATGCCCGCCAGCACGGTTCCGACCTGTCGTCCCTGCGGCTGGTGACGTGCGGCGGCTCCGCGGTGCCCGAGTCGCTGATGCGGGCCCTCGCGGAGGAGTTCGGCGTCCGCGTCGTGCAGGCGTGGGGGATGACCGAGACTTCACCGCTCGCGACCGTCGCCCACGGCGACTCGTGGGATCTGCGGGTCACCCAGGGCAGGCTCCTGGCGGGCGTCGAGGGCAGGCTCGTCGGCGCGGGCGACACCGTGCTGGACGCCGACGGGGTCGCGGTGGGCGAGCTGGAGGTACGCGGGCCGTGGGTCACCGGGGCGTACCACCTGGACGAGGACACCTCACGGTTCCACGACGGCTGGCTGCGCACGGGGGACGTGGGCAGGCTCGACGCCGGCGGCTACGTGACTCTGACCGACCGGGCCAAGGACGTCATCAAGTCCGGCGGGGAGTGGATCTCTTCGGTGGAGCTGGAGAACGCCCTGATGGGCCATCCCGCCGTGGTGGAGGCGGCGGTCATCGGCGTGCCGGACGAACGCTGGGGGGAGCGTCCGCTGGCGTGTGTGGTGCTCGACGGTACGACCGGAGTGGCGGAGCTCCGTGAGTTCCTGTCGGCCAAGGTCGCGCGCTGGCAGGTGCCGGAGCGCTGGGCGTTCGTCGAGACGGTGCCCAAGACGAGCGTCGGCAAGTTCGCGAAACGCGCCCTGCGCGAGATGCACGCCCGGGGCGAGCTCACGATCGTTGAGAGCTGACCACGCCAGGTTCGACGGCGCCAGGTTCGACGGCGCCAGGTTCGACGGCGCCAGGTTCGACGGCGCCGGCGGTGGCGCACGGCCGTACGACGTCGCGGATGATCCGCAGGGCGCTCAGGAACGTCTCCAGCTGATCGGGAGCCAGCAGGCCCGTGAACCAGGTCTCGATGTCCTTGAGGTGCTCGGGGATGACCGCCTCCAGGCGGGCGACGCCGGCGTCGGTCAGCGTGGCGTAGGACGCGCGCCGGTCGCTGGCACAGGCCACGCGCTCGACCAGCCCCTCGCGCTCCAGCCTGTCGACGACCCGGGTCACCCCGCTGGTCGAGAGCGACGTCTGGGCCGCCAGGTCGCTCATGCGCAGCCTGCGCGCGGGGGATCGCGCCAGGCGGATCAGGGTCTCGCAGTCGATTTCGGACAGCCCTGCCTCCGCGAAGACGGGGTTCATCTTGGCCGCCAGCCCGGAGTGGACCTCGGAGAGCAGGCCCATCGCGGTGAGCCTTGGATCATCAGCTGGAATCACGTTCATAGTCTAGACGACGTTAGTTGACGTGAGGAATATTCCTCGTGTAGACATCTGTTGGAGAAGACATCCGCACGGCAACTACTCGTTTCACGGAGAGATGGCACATGAGCACTCGCGCCTGGGAAGGCCTCACGATCCCCGAGCCCGGCACCTTCGACCTGGATGTCGCGCACACCCGCATCGGCTTCAGTGCCAAGCACATGATGGTGAGCAAGGTCCGCGGCCGGTTCGGGGAGTTCTCCGGAAGCGTTACGATCGCCGAGAACCCGCTTGATTCGTCGGCCGAGCTGACCATCCAGTCCGCCAGCATCGACACCGGTAGCGCCGACCGCGACACGCACCTGCGCAGCGACGACTTCCTGTCGGTGGACAAGTTCCCCGAGCTCACCTTCCGGAGCACCCGCGTCGTCAGCCACTCCGGCGACGAGCTCGTGGTCGCCGGTGACCTCACGATCCGTGACGTCACCAAGGAGGTCACGCTCAAGGTCGAGTACGGCGGCGCCGGCACCAACCCCTGGGGCCAGGAGCTCTTCGGCTTCGACATCGAGACCGAGATCGAGCGCGAGGAGTTCGGCCTCACCTGGAACGTCGCACTGGAGACGGGCGGCGTCCTGGTCGGCAAGAAGATCAAGATTGAGATCGAGGGCGAGGCCACTCGCCGCGCCTGATCGTCGGGAGGACTCCGGCGAGTCTGATCCGGTGAAGAGCGAGGTCCTGCGGTGACCCGCACTTCCCACACTCTGTATCCACAGGCTGTGGATACAGAGTGTGGGAAACCTCTCTCCTCTTCGGCGGGGACACGCCGATCCACGGCACCACCCCTGGCCGACCAGCGCCTGACCAGGCGAATTGCGGAGAATGCCAGGGGACGATCAGCGACGGACCGGGGCAACAGCGAGAGATCGGCCGACCGGCTGCTCGGGAGGAAGCGTCCCTTCCACGACATGTTCGGCCGCCACGGCGAATCCACTTTGCCGCCTAGCATCAAGGCCGGTACTCTGTGCTGAGCCAGTCGGCCTCCCAGCGAGCCGACGGGTCATCAGGAGGCTTCGCCTAGTCAGGTCTATGGCGCCGCACTGCTAATGCGGTTTGGGTCTACAGCCCATCCGGGGTTCAAATCCCCGAGCCTCCGCACTTCAAAGGCCCTCTCCCGTTATCGGGACGAGGGCCTTTTTGATCTTCGCAGAGGGTCATAGTTCACGCCCTGCTCGACGTGGAGCGTCCCTGCGGTGTGCCTCGCATCGTGAAGCCGAGCGTCACGCAGACCGGCCTTCGCGAGGATCGACTTCCACACCTTTTGTTCTGTTATGTATCGAGCGGCGGCGCGCCGCGCCGCCGTACCCGGCCCTCCACCCGCCCGCCGTCCGGGCGTGCGGCGTGGGCACCGGTCGCGGCCGGCGGCGCCCCGGGCCGTAGCCGCACAGCGTACCCACCGAACCGCAGGCACCCGGCCCGCCGCCGCTGCGGTTGCAAAAGCAGCCAGCCCACGGATAGCCACGGAGCCTGCGTCACAGAGATAATCGGCCGAGCCAATCGAAGAGGCGGTCATCCGGTGCAACAAACCTACGGCCTGACGTTTCGGTGCTGGCGCGATGACGGCCTTGTCACACTCGCTGACCTTCTCATGTCCTTGGGGCGGACAATCGAGGGCAACCGGTGGCGACTGGTGGTAGAGGAACTGCCCAGCCCCCGTTATCAGGAGATCTGCGACACTGCAGACAGGTCCCTCATGGAGACCGGTCAGCTCATCGCCCTGCTCGGAGATGATGCTCAACTCATAGACGGCGAACTCGCCGCTTATGATGCGGACGGGGCATGTTGCGACCTGACAATACGCGCATTAGACAGCACGTGGTGGGACATAGAGACGACCAGGCAAGAGGTTTTGGACCAGGTCTCGCGGTTCTATCCGGACGCGGAGATTCTGCACTCACGATCGCCTGATGAGGACTGAGTTTCCGGACGGGGTCGGGGGCGATCGGCGGTCCGGGGCTTCGTGTCCTAATGGCGGTGCGGGCGCGTTTCCCGTGTCTTCGGGCGTCAGGGCGCCCGGTGTTCGCCATCAACCCGATCAGTGCGTCCGCTACCGGGGACCGGCACGCGGTCTCCCGTAAGAAGTCCGACCGCCAGGACGCGATCGTTTTGGCCGGCATTCTGCGCACCGACATGGTTAACTCGTCGCCGAACTTCCACGGTCGTGCCACCCGAAGACTCCCCTCTATGGAACGAGATCCATTGTCAGGGGTGCCCTCACCTCAGGGGGAACCTCATTAGCGTCGTCGCTGCCACCATGGCCATTCGGGCGAGGCGTGTGGGTCCGGCGACGTTCGAGCGACGAAGCGTCTGTCGATAGGGAGAACCAAGGCGTACAGGTACGGCTTAGCCCAACGCGGCAAAGCGATGATCGCTTGTTCGAGCCGCCGGCGTGGCCCGTCTCCGCAACACTCGGGGCACACGCACGCAGGTGCGATCCGGTCGGCGGTGCCGGGGACGACCGCTTGCGTCCAAGCCAGCAATGCCGCCGCCACCTCACCCGGCCGCATACGGGTGTGCTCCAATGTGATCACTGCGGCCATGGCCCGGCGTCCGAGACCGGGGACATGGTGGATCGAGGCTCTGTGGGTTCCGCACACCGATCCTCGTGCGCGGACCGCAGAAGGGCGCCTACGCGGCATGGCCCTTTCTGATCGAGGTCATGGCGTTGATGATCGCATACCGAGAAGTCGGCTTTCAGGTCTGAGCAGGGGATCATCACCCTCACGATCGCATGATGGCCGCTGATCTCCGCTCAGGGCCGCAAGACAGGAAGATCAGGCCATACGTCCCCACGAGGCGCGATCGGCCGCCGAAACGGCACGCATCGTCGGGTCACGGCCCGTGACGACGAGTTCCCAGTTGCAGTTCTAGTTGCAATCCAGCCCCGTTCAACCCCGTTCCGGAGAGACCGGCCGCGCCCGTTGGTCCAGGCGGGACTGATCGGGACGGGCAGGATCAGAGCTGCTGATGCGGTTTGGGTCCCGGGCCCGGGTGAGCGCATGCGTACCGTCCCGGCCTGATCGCCGGGACCGGCCTCATCCTGCAACCGGTGGAGCGCGTGAAGTCAACCCTTAAAGTCTGCAATCACCGCGAAGTGACTTTAAGCGGATCACAAGGATGATCAGCCAGTGTGGGCAGGGCCGAAACGGTGGGCGCTGTACCTCGGAATGGTCACTCCCACTCCACGAGCCATGTGAGGTGACTGGCGATGGATAACAGAAGTGAAATAGAAGTCCGATGGCTTGACTGGCGCGATGCCGGCGAAGAGATCCTCGCCGTTCGAAGACGCGTTTTCACCGACGAACTAGGCTGGCAAGAGAACAGGTTACACCACGAGAGAGATCCAGAGGGCCTTCACCTTTGCGCCATATCCGATGGCAAGATCGTGGCGGTCATCTCCGCGTACGTCTACGAACCGGGGGCACCCGACCTGGCCGCCATGGAGCTGCCGGAGACGGGCGGGCTCACGGTTGAGATCGGCAAGCGAGTTGGACTTCCGACCCATCGGGGCGCCCTTATCAGCGCAGAGATGGCGACCTCGATGGTGCGTCAGATCTGTGAGGCGCTACGGCCGTCCCGTTTCTTTCTCATTGTGCGCGTGAGCGCACAGCCGTATCTCATCGATCGATACGCCAGAAGGAATTTCGTCTACCATACCGAGGTCGGCTCGGGCGACGACGCGGTCGCCGTAATGAAGGTAGAGGGCGAGGAGGCCCTGGAGGAGTTCTACCTCAAGCACCGAGATCTCGCCAGGGAGCACTCGTGCACCGGCAGCGCCGTGTCCGTTCCCTCGCTTGTCAGGTTTCTCGCGGACAACGGGCGTGACGATCTCCTGGCGGTGGAGCGCCTCGCGGAGGAGAACCATTACCTCGAATTGCTGGCCGTCCAGACGGAGGCGCCCCGTCTGACGGCCCAGGGCCGTTTGATACTCGCCGAGCAGCGACCCCGCCTGGCCGCGACACCGTTCGTGCCCGCGCCCGCGTCGCTGGTGGACATCGGGAGCGGGCCTGGGGAGTATCTCGCGGCGATCGCGAAGGAGGAGCCACTCGCCGGCTACCGCGTGCAGGGCGTCGAACCCGCGCCCCAACTGCTCGCCAGAGCCCGATCGAACTTCCCGGAGTGCGATTTCCGGCAAGGTACCGCTTACGCCACAGGTGAGGCTGATGCATCACACGACGTGGTCACGTCGCACTTCCTGTTCGTGCATCTTCGCAGTCCGGATCTTGCCCTGCTCGAAATGCGCCGGATCTTGCGGCCCGGTGGGCTTCTGTATGTGGTCGACGTCAACGACGCCAGTTTCTCCGCCCCTGAGGCGATCCAGCGCGTGGTCAGGGCCTACGACCGCAACTATGTCGGCGATCGCCTGGTCATGAGCGACCTGCCGAATCGTGCCGCGGAGTTCGGCTTCGAACTCGTCCGGCATTTCTCCACAACGCTCGGGAACGCGGGGGACGCCCAGCCGGGCTTCGGTCCGGACAGGATCCGTCTCGGACACGCTGACGCGTGGAATCTGTTGTCGTTCGTACGCTCACAGAGCGGCATCGAGCAACTGTTCAAGGAAGCCGAGGACTACTACTTCAGCACCAATTCTGAAATCAGCATCAATCTCGAAACTCAGATCTACCGGCTCTCTCCCGCCCCGGAAGAGAGCGTCGGCCGCGACCTTTCGTGATATTCACCTGGTCCGCGTGAGTGTTTCGCCCGTGTTCGCGGCGCACAACGCTCATCACACCACCGCTGGGTGTGCCGGGCCAGCACGAAACCGGCCCGGCGGAGTCCCAAGAGTGCGGTAATCCGCACGTGAGGGGAGCGGGATGGGCTACATCTCGGAGTTCTTGGCGGCTTGTTCGACGTTCTGGCGGATTCGCTCGATCTCCGCCTGGGTTACATTGAGGGTGCCGAATTCCTTGACCGCCTGGTAGTACGTCCATGCGATGCCGTTGCAGGTGTTCCTTGGGATGGTGGAGTATCCCGCGCAGACCTGCTTCATGTCGAAGTAGAACGCGTCGTCGATGTGCGACTTGTTCGCCGGGAACTGGTTCACCGCCTTGTAGTTGCGGTAACCGAAGTCGTGGCGACGGCATGGCATTCTGAAGTCGAAGCCGAGCGGCTGGTCGGGGCTGGTCGAACAGAGGTCGGTCGACCAGTCGAAGGCATAGTCGGCCCAGCTCGCCTGGTTCTGCCAGGCAGAGCGCCAGCTGGCTGCGCTGGCCGCCGTGGGCTGGGAGAACGTGGAAAGTGCGGCGATCTTTTGCTCCAGTGTCACCGCGTAGGCGGGCAGCGTTAATCCGATTAATGTGACGAGGGAGAGGGCGGCGGTCGCGAGGGCTCGTTTGAGCATGGGCTCTGCCTTTGTTTGGGGGGTGCCTCTCAGGGCAGGGTGCTACCACCGCCTACGATGAAGCGAAATATCCTGAAACGCTGGGACGGATCTTCGTGAAGATTGGCGCGGGCATTCGTAGATGATCGCTCTTTACAACAATTACAACGTCCTGTAATGGCCTGTTCCGACAAGTCGAGCCGCGAGAGCGGGCACGCTGCGCGCTGATCGGCGTGGATCGCGGCGCGGCGCTCCGCGGCGGCTCGCAGGTCATGCGAGGGCGGTGGCGATTCGCAGGCGGAGTCGCGGTTCGTGGGTGGGGTCGGTGCGCAGGGTCAGGGTCAGGCCGGTGGGAGCGGCGTCGGCTAAGACGGACAGCAGGATGGCGAACTGTTCCGGGGGTTCGGCGCTGAGGAGTTCCTCGGCGTGGTCCACGATGAGGGCGACGTTTCCGCTACTGGTCGCGTCGCGCAGGGAGTCGGCGAGAGCGTCCCAGTTGCGGCCGAAGTAGTCCGGAAAGCGCAGGACCCGCGCCGCCTCCTCGAAGAAGGCGGCGCGGGTCTGGCATGAGCGTCCGTCGACGACCGCCGGCGCTGGACCGGTCGACACCGTCAGCCATCGCGGCAGCGGACGTGCGGCGGATGTCATGGGACTCCTAGAGCCTGTAGAAGTCGGTGTAGTGGTTCGGCGAGAACCAGACCACGCCGGTGCTGCGGTTCACGACGATCCGGTACGCGTCACGCGCGGCGCCTCGTGCCCGGGAGTACACGTCGTACTCGTAGTAGGTGGCGCCGCTGGGGAGCTGGCCCTCTCGGTTCTGGAATTGGCCGCCAGTGTAGTTGTACCTGCCGTCCGGCCAGGAGTACCAGCCAGCGGTGGTGGGGTAGCCCTTGGAGGACCAGGTCGCCTTGGCGGACCGTGCGTCGGAGCACCGGGAGATGGTGCAGGAGCTGATGACCGACGCGTCAGCGGGGGTGATGCCGACGACGCCGATCAGGGACGTGAACGCGGCGAGCATGACGATGAGCCGTGCCAGCCAGGAAGGTCGGGGGCGTTGCAGGGTGTGCACGAGGCCTCCTTGCGGGGGATGCGAGGACCGACACCCGTCAGGATTGCTGTCAAAATGGGTCAAAGAAAGGCAAAGGTCTCCAAAGGTGCGATGAACTCTTTGTTGCTCTGGGCCGACGCCGAGCTCACGCCGCGCGTGATGGCCTCCCCTCGCCGTCCTGCCCGGTTCCATGTGATCAGCGAACGGGCGGTCCATCTGCCTCGCCGGGCCGTCCGATGACCAAGGAATGGGGGTCCTGTGGCCGTACCACGGGCTTGCCTCCTCGTCGCGGCTTCAGCCGGACCACACCCCGACAAATGGTGAAAAATCGTTCTCTAAGGCAGGGGGAACATCAATCCACCGCATGCGATCATGTCCTGGTCCAGGTGCCCCCTCCCTGGAGAACAGGCAGCGAGCCTATGGAAACGCCCCGTTCCGAGTCGCCACCGCTCCCGCGGCGGGACGAAGCCGTACGCTGCGCCGAGGCCGAGGCCGACGCCGACAGCCGTTGCGTTCTGCCCCCCGATCACCCGGGTGAGCACGTCTACCCCCGCCAGCCCGACACCTGACCACGCCGTACCTGCGGTGATCGCGGGCGGAGCGTACGCGCCGTGCTTGGATACGCGGGTGGCGACCCGTGGAGACGAGCAGGCCCGCGCGAGGATGAGAGACGCGCGGGTGGCCAGGCTGGGCACCGTCGGCGAGGACGGCACGCCGCACCTCGTCCCGGTGACGTTCTCCCTGGACGGCGATCGCATCGTGACCGCCGTCGACCACAAGCCCAAGAGCACCACCACCGGCCTGCGGCGGCTGCGGAACATCCGGGCCAACCCGAGGGTGTCCGTCCTGGTCGACCACTACGACGACGACTGGGCGACCCTGTGGTGGGTACGGGCCGACGGCGTCGCCACCATCGTCGAGCACGACGAGGAGCGACTCCCCGCCCTGGCATCGCTGGTCGCGAAATATCCGCAATATGCGGATCGTGTTCCTGAGGGGCCGGTCATCCTGATCGAGGTCACCCGGTACGCGAGCTGGTCGTACTCCGGAGAGCTGTAGTGCCTGCGGACGTACCCCGGGCAAGCTGGAGGAGTATCCAGTGCTCAGCCTGGCCGCGATCCTCCCCGGAAGAATAAGATTCCACCTATGCGGATCTTCGCGAACCTGAGCGAGCTGAAGGCGGCCACCGGCGAGCACTTCGGGTACACCGAGTGGCGTGAGGTCACCCAGGAGCAGGTCAACCTGTTCGCCGACGCCACCGACGACCACCAGTGGATCCACGTCGACATCGAGCGGGCCAAGGCCGGCCCCTTCGGCGGGCCGATAGCCCACGGCTACCTCAGCCTCGCCCTGCTTCCCTCCTTCATGATGGAGCTCTTCAGGGTGGAGGGCCTGAAGATGGGGATCAACTACGGGCTCAACAAGGTGCGCTTCCCGTCGCCGGTGCCCGTGGGAGCGAAGATCCGCGCGGGCGCCGAGCTCCTGGACGTCAAGGGCACTCCGGCGGGCACGCATTCCAGTCTCCGCGTCACCGTCGAGGTCGAGGGCTCCAGCAAGCCCGCCTGCGTGGCCGAGAGCCTCTCGCTGTACGTCCCCGAGTAGACCATCCACTTGGCCTGATTAGATCGTCTACGTCCCTGAGTACAGGATGGCCGCCTGGACGGGGCTGCGCAGGCCGAGTTCGCCCAGCATCCCGGCTGACGTGGGTCTTCGCCGTGGCCTCGGTCATGTCGAGCTCGCGGGCGATCTCCGCGTTCGACAGTCCGCGTGCCACGCAGGCCAGCACCTCGCGCTCGCGCGGCGTCAGGACCCCGAGGTCGTACGGCCTGCGCTCGCTCGTCCCGGCGAACTCCGCGATCAACCGCCGGGCCGTCCATGCGGGGGCATGCGGATGTCCATCAGGACGACATCGGGTCGCGGCTCACGCCATCTGGACGGCCGCGTGCCCGTCTGCCGCCTCGCCGGCCACCTCGATGTCGGGGTGGCCTTCCAGGATCAGCACGACGCCCGCACGCACCGTCGCATGATCATCGGCGGCCAGGATCCTGACCGGTTCCCAGCCTTGGGTGCTGAGCAGCAGAGTCGCCACCACGTCCCCCGGCGTTTCCAGAAAATGAGGTCCTCGTCGTCGCCATTGACGAAGTGCAGAACGTGGTCCGTAGGATCGAATTCGACTCCAGACATCTCGCCCAGATGGGTCTCGCCCAGATGGGTAAGGACTGCCTGTCGGCCTCGGTAGCGTCCGACATAGCGGCGGGCTTGGGCCACGAAGAAGTCTATGGTGGTGGCGTCCAGTACCGCGTTTGGGCTAACACCGATGAAGCGTGGCGGACTGAGAGGGCCGAACCGGCGGAGCTGTTGGGTGCCGTTCGCCCAATGCAGTCTCTTGGTGTCCGGGTCGTACACTACGCAGTAGACGGGGATGTTCCCATTCGCCCAGGTGTCGACGTGCTGGCCGATAGGAACCGCGTAGCCGTTGCCTCGCCGCCATTTGTCCCCACCTTTGACCTGGACCTTGATCGTGTCGCTTGTGACATCCCCGTCGTCGGTGAAGGTGACGTAGAAGTCTTCACCAAAATCGTTCTGCCCAGATATCTCTTGAACGATGTGATCGTGATCTTCGAGCAGGGTGCGCAGCGCGTTTACGGCAGCCTGTCCTACGCGCCGCCCTTTCGAGATCTTCGGCATACCACCCTCCTAGAGGTTCCTCGCTGGCTTGGGGTAGATCCGGTCCAATGTTGTCCTCAATCACCCTGCCTCACGCCTCGGAGAGGGACGTTGGAGCCTGCGCTGTCAGCTTGGGAAGTGCATGGATCACGCCTCGTAGAGGCGCTGAGCTGGGCATTCGGCCGGTCATGAGTGACCGTGGTTGACCCCTCGTCACCCTGTCTAATGGCACGCTAATGGCACGAGCGGCAGGATGATCCGGTGAAGCTGAACGAGAAGATCGCGGCGGGGATCGCGGAGGAGTACCTGGACCGGTGGCGACGTGTCGCGCGTTACGACGAGCTCGCCGTGATGGAAGAGAACGATGACAAGGACTGGGAGAACGTCATCGGCGAGGACGGCCAGGAGTACAAAATCCTCGCCTACGTGCTTCCGCACGGCGGCGGGACACTCCGGATGGTGATCTCGGTGAACCACCGCAGGAAGGATCATGCGGCTGCTGACCCGCTGCTGCGGGAAGCGGTCATGCGCTCAGACGGCACTGTGACCACACCGGCGGATCTGGCCGAGCTGGAGGAGGGCGTGGCTGGTCCCTCCGAAACGGGTGAACGGGGCTGGATTGCAACTAGAACTGCAACTAGGAACCGGCTGTCACGGGCAGGCTGATCACAGTGATACGCGCGGTCCCGATGGGGCTCGGATCTCGTGCATGGTGATCACGTCGCCTGGCTTGAGGTGTCGCCGGTGTTCGAAGGTCAGGGGAAGCAATCTCACCGACCCGCACTCGCCCGGCTTCAGCGGATCACGACCTTCGACCCAGAGTCGGGCGATGCCGAGCAGAGGTTCACATCTACTGCTACACCCGAGGTTGAAATGACAAAGGGCGCTCCTTGTGAATCAAGGAACGCCCTGGTCAGACTGTGCGCGGCCGGAGGTACTCGAAACCCCAACCTTCTGATCCGTAGTCAGATGCTCTATCCATTGAGCTACGGCCGCCTGCTTGCCTGGATAAGCATAGCGGGTCTTCGTGGGTGTGCCGAACCGGTTATGGAAGCCGCTCGGCGCATGAGGGCGATGGTCCCGCTGCGGGGGGGTGGGCGCTCGCGATGCCGGGTGGGAAGTCATCGGGTGTCCCAGCGACACGAGCACCGGGAGGGAGCGACACCCCGCGCGTCTGGGCTTCGGTGCCTTTGTCAGGGGGCGGCCACCACGCGGATCTCGAAGTCGATGCCGCTGACGACCTGGCCGGCTCTGATCTTGCAGGTCTTGCGCAGTTCGACGTCGCCGTCGACCATGACGTTGCCCTCGGCGATGAAGTGCTTGGCCTCGCCGCCGCTCTCTGTGACGGAGCAGTACTTCAGCAGGTCGCACAGAGGTATGTAGTCAGTGCGCAACTGGAAGGTGTCCTCCAGGAAGTTCTCATCCACGCCCACAGCATAGGCAGACCCGCGGCGGCCGGAGAGCTGGCGGCGGTGCGAATGGGATTGATGGGCGAAAGGCATCACTACCGGACAAATGCTCTGCAAACTTTCCCGGTTCCGGGCGTGGCGGGGGCGCTCGGCGGCAATGAACCAGCCGGGTCACGCGACGTGGCCCTCGGACCTGCGGATTGAAGGCATGATTCAGCAGCCAGGGTTGTACGCGATGGGCGGTTCCTCGACGCAGGTCGTCGTGGCGATCGCGCTGACCTGCCTCGGAGCCGTGGTGGTCCTGGCGGCGCTCCTGCGCAGGCGGCGTAACCGGGCGGTGGCCGCCCACGCCCACTCCCAGCACGTCACGGACTTCACCCGGCTGCTGCTCCGTACGCAGTACGACTATCCACGCCCGACCCTGGCCGATCTGGTGCAATCGTCACGCCAGGGCGGCCTGACGATACGTCTCCACCTCGCGGGAACGCCCCGGGAGCTCCCCGACCCCGTGGACCTCGCTGGTATGCGGATCATCCAGGAGGCCCTGACCAACACGCTGAAACACGGAACGCCGAACGCGACGGTGGTCCTGTGTTACCAGCCCGACCGGGTCACGCTGACCGTCGACAACGGGATGAGAGGGAAGACGCCCCTGCCCCGGAGCCAGCACGAGGGGCTCACCACGATGCGGCGTCGCGCGAGCAAGGTCGGCGGGTCGGTGACGGCCGGGCCGTACCAGGGTGGGTGGCGCGTTCACGCCGAGCTGCCGTTCCGGTAGGCACCAGCGAAAGCCGGGCCCACGCACCTGACCAGGACAGGAACACCTGGCTTCCATGGTCACCGGACCTGGGACTTCTTGGGAACAGGGTGTAGCCGAGCGGCCAATTCCCGCCCCGCTGTCGTCGTCAGCGGGGACGAGCCTGGCTACACCTTTCCGTGTACGGGCCGGCTGTCGACGGCCGGGGAGGCGGAGGTGCGGGTTCGACCGCCCGGCCGCCTGCCGATGAACCATTCGGCGACGGCCAGGTTGATGATCCACGCGGCGCCAGAGAGCAGCGCTCGCGGAAGCTCTCCCGGCATGCCGGCGATCAGGATCCACGGCAACTGGGTCAGCGCCTGCGTGCCCGCGCCCAAGCCGATCGCGTAGCCGCGCATCATCCAGGCCCGGTGCCGGACGAAATCCCGCCGCCGCACCGCGGCGAAGCCGAGAACGATGCACAGAAGCATGCCCGTGCCGAACACGAGCCGGAAACCGGCGAGAAGATCGCCATCGCCCACGGGGCGAGGATAGAACAGTGTCATCCACAGACCCGAAGCAGCTGTGGCGAGTCCGCACAGGACCAGCAGCCGCCCGGCGGCGCGGTGCCAGCCGGGCCTCCGGCGGCGGAACCCGGCCGCGAACTGGAAGGCCCCCAGAAGGCTGAACAGGAGGGTGCTCGGAATGTGCACCAGCACGGGCAGGGGCTCCATGAAGAACCGTGCGTTGTCGGGCGTGATCGCCGCACCACCACTCAGCTGGCCCAGCCGGACGACGCCCGCGATCGCCGGAATGACGCTGAGCACCACCAGCCCGGCGGGCACAAGCCACCCTGCCCGACCGGAGGAAGCTGCGGCGTGAGTCCGTGCTCTGTTCCGGTCACCCGCGGGGCGGCTCCTTCGGGGCGACACCGTCATACTCTCATCGGTCATGACCCGATCCTCGCGAGCGAGGGGGTGGCCTTACATCGACAGAAGGGCCTGACCTGAGCCAACCGATCGTCCGGAAATCAGGCGTACTTTCGGCTGATAACCCTTCCGTTCGGGGCTTTTACATTGGTGATTCGGCGTCGGCAGCGGATCAACGCCGGGCGGGCGGTGGCTACAGCCTGTCGGTCACCTGAGGACGACGGCCGCTGTGCAGATCAGGGAGCGCCGTCGGCGAGGACCTGCGCCAGCGCGTGGGAGGCCTGGCGGATCATCCCGGGATTGGTGTCCCAGTAGTAGGGCATGGCGGCCACAGCCTGGGCGAGCGCCCAGCCTCGGCCACGCAGCCATGACGCGTCGTCGACCGCCAACTCCGCTCGGAACCGCTCGCGGCTGTGACCTGCGAAGACGTTCCACGCGGGTTGCAGGTCACACGCGGGGTCCCCCGTGTTGAGGCCGCCGAAGTCGATCACCGCCGACAGCCGGCCGTCCACGACGAGCAGGTTGCCCGGCAGCAGGTCGCCATGCACCCAGACGTCCGGCCCGTCCCATGCCGGGGCGTCCAGGGACTCCTGCCACGAACGGAGCGCGGCCGCGCCGTCGACGCGGTCGCCGAGCTGGGCGATCGACCGGCGGACATGCTCGTCGGCCTCCACGAGCGGCCCGCCTCGGGCGCCAGGAGCCCGCGGCTGCGCACCGGCCGTGTCGACCTGGCGCAACGCGGTCACGAACGCGGCCAGGTCGACGGCCGCCTGATCGAGGTCGTCGATCGTGCCGTTGGCGTTCTCGCCCGGCAACCACTCGTACACCGACCAGCCGAAAGGGTAGCCCTCGGCCGGATGCCCCATCGCGAGCTGCACCGGAACGGCGAGTGGCAGGTGCGGAGCGAGCTTCGGCAGCCACTCCGCCTCCTTCGCCGCTTGCGCGGTGGCCCATCCGATGCGCGGCAGCCGAGCGACCAGGTGGTCACCGAGCCGATAGATGTCGTGATCGGTGCCATACGACGCGACCGGCTCGACCGGCAGATCGGCCCAGTGCGGGAACTGGCCCGCGAGTAGGCGACGTACCAGTCCGACATCGGTTTCGATCTCATCGGCATGCATCTTCGTTGCGCCCATGCGCCCGCATCATCGCGGACGAGGCCTACCGCGGCAACCGGGTTTCGACGCCGGCGGCGGTGTTCCTGGGGAGATCGGCCGTGTCTTCGAGGTCCGCGATGAGCTTGGGCTTTCACGGCCGTCCCCGAGCCTCCGCGTGGCGCGCGGGGGCTCGGGGACGGGTCTGCTCTAGGAGGCCGTGCAGACGAGGGGGGACGGGGTGGCGTTACCGGATCCGTTGCCGAGGAAGCCGAATGTGGTGGTTCCGTTGACCGGGACGCTGCCGTTCCAGTTCAGGTTCGTGACCGAGACGCTGCTGCCGCTGCTCGAAAGGTTGCCGTTCCACAGCTGCGAGATCGTCTGTCCGCTGGAGAGCGTCCACTGGACCTTCCAGCCGCTGATCGAGGCCGTGCCGGCGTTCTTCACCGTGACCTCGGCCTGGAAACCGCCCTGCCACTGGCTGGTGACCTTGTAGGTGGCGGTACAGCCGACGTTGCCCGTGAACGTCGGGGTGGGCGTGGGAGTCGGAGTCCGGGTCGGAGTAGGCGTGGGAGTCGGGGTCGGCGTGGGGGTCCGGGTCGGGGTGGGGGTCGGGTTGCCGGTGGGCGGGGGCGCGGCGACGGCCAGGTCGTACGCCCGCTGCGGCACGAACTGTCCCGCGGGGCCGATGCAGCCGTCCGACTCGCCCGGAGGCTTCACCCAGAGGAACGCGTCGACCGCGGCGTCACCGGTGTTGGTCGTGCTCCAGGTGCCCGTGGCGCGGCCGGCCGGGTCGCACCACTCGCTGCCGGACGGGCCGTTGCCGTTACGGCTGGTGTCGATCACCGCGTGCAGCCTGGAGACGCCGGTCGAGGAGATGATGCTCTTCGCGTACGACACCAGGCCCGGGGTGGCCCGGTAGTTCGAGGTGTTCAGGGCGATGCCGTCGGCGCTGTTGGCGACGTCCGCGCCGTTCAGCCGGGACGCGGCCTCCGAGGGGGAGAGCCACGCGTCGTGGCCGATGTCGAAGTAGACCTTGACCTGGGAGGACGTCCCCCTGAACTTCTTGCCGGCATAGGCCATGGAGGCCTTCACGCTGGCCTGCTGGGTGGAGTCCATGCAGTTCGTCATGATCGCCAGAGCGTCTGGCTCCAGGATGATCGTCGCCGGGCGTCCGCCGAGGCCGGCCGCGATCTCGTCGATCCAGGCGCGGTACGCCGTGTGGTCGGGCGCCCCACCCGCGCTCGCGCCGCCGCAGTCACGGTTCGGCATGTCGTACACGACCATGATCGGGATCTTGCCCGCTGCCGCCGCCGCGCCGACGTACGTGTCGACCTGGCCGCGCACGGTGGTGGGGTTGTAGCTGGCGAACCACCGGCCCTGGGGGACGGCGGCGATCCTGTCCCTGATCACCGCGGTACGGCTGTCGCCGGGGTTGGCCGCCACCCATTTGGCCGCGTTGGTCTGCGGATCCACGTAGAAAGCGGAGTCGGCGGCCTGGGCGGCGGACGAGGTGAAGACGGCCGCCCCCGTCGCGGCCGTGGCGGCCAAGGCGGCGACGGCCGCCATCAAGGGCCTTCTGCGAGCCATGAATTACTCCCGTCCGGTACGGTGGGAGCGCTCCCACCAATTTCCCGGATCGTAGGTAGCCGCCAACGGTCCCCAGAAGGGCTTGATTATTAAGGCCGGGCTCTCAACTTAATAGCCGCAGGCAGGGCATGTCGACGCCTCATGTGCCAGGTGAAACTTTCATCACGGCACGCCGGGGCCCATTGTGACGCGGGTCTTCGACGGTCGGTGACGGGGCCGGTACTCATCGCCGATCCTCGGGCGAGGAGTTACAGCCTCATCGATTCGCTAGACCATACACTCACCTCTGTCGAACACGTCGAAAGCCAGGGAGGAACCCGGTGGGCGAACACCCGGACGGCGCGGGGCTGCGTGGCCGGTTCCGGGCGCAGGTCCGTGACGACGTCAAACGCCTCGCGCTGCGTCAGCTGGCCGAGAGCGGCCCGCAGGCCCTGTCGCTGAACGCCATCGCCAAGGAGCTCGGCGTGTCCGGGCCCGCCCTGTACCGGTACTTCGCCAACCGGGACAGCCTGCTCACCGACCTGGTCATCGACGCGTACCGCGATCTCGCCGCCGCGCTGGAGGCCGCGACCGCCTCGCGCGAGGACCCGGCCGCCCGCCTCGTGGCCCTCGTGCACGCCTACCGCGCCTGGGCTGTGGCCGAGCCTCACCGCTACCGGTTGCTGTTCCGGGCGCCCCTGCCCGGCTACGACGCGCAGTCCGAGCAGCTCGTCCACGCGTCGCAGCTCGCGATGAACGTCGCCGCCGGCGTCATGTCCGACCTCACCCGCACGGCTCCTCACCCCGTGCCGGGCCCTTTGGGGCCCCAGCTCGAACAGTGGGCCGAACGCCGCGGCCTGGCGGGGGTCACCGCGACCGCCGCGCTTCAGGCGACGACCCTCTGGGCTCGCCTGCACGGCTGGGTCACCCTGGAGATCGAGGGCAACTTCGCCTCCATGGGCCTCGACCCCGCCCCGCAGTACGACGCGGAGGCCGACGCCGTGATCCGCCCCTTCACCGTGTGACCGCCGCCGCGTCTCAGGTGACATCGCGCCCCTGAGAGCAGATCAACTCGGATGAGGGTAGCGGATGGACGCCATGGCCTTGGCAACGTACTCAAAGCGAAATGTCATAACCCATCCATAAAAATGGCGGTTTGTCCATGATTATGGGGATTTGTGTCGTCGCAAGTCGGAGGGGGTACGGGCCCTGGAACACGACAAGTTTCACCGCCGGCGGTAAGTGATCGTCAGGCCGCGCCGCAGGCGGCGAATCGGCCCCGATCACCGGTCGAGCCGCCGGTGGACCGAGATCGAAAAGCACATGTGGGGTTCACATGAGCGAAGAGTACGAGCGCAAGACCGACCGTCTCGCCGGAACACTCGGCTGGGCGAGCCTCGGCCTCGGGGCGGCGCAGCTCGCCGCGCCCGGTCCCATCACCCGCCTCGGCGGGCTGGACGACTCGCCCCAGGCCCGGGGCATCGTGCGGGTGGTCGGCGTCCGCGAGCTGTTCCACGCGATGGTCCTGCTGGGCGGCCGGAGACCCGCCCCCTGGGTGTGGACCCGGGTGGCGGGCGACGCCATGGACCTGGCGGTCCTCGGCCGCGCCATCGCCGTACGCGAGGACTGGAGGCGCCGTCGCGTCACGGCCGTCATGGTGGCGGTCGCGGGACTCACGGCCGTCGACCTGTACACGGCCATGCGGGCGAACCGGCGCGGGCCGAGCACCGAGCCGGCGGGCGTGAGGGAACTGCACGCGGCCATCACGGTCAACCGTCCCCGCCAGGAGGTGTACGAGTTCTGGCACGACTTCGAGAACCTTCCGCGCTTCATGGCGCATCTGGAGTCGGTGGAGGCGATCGGGGGCGGCTACTCGCACTGGAAGGCGATGGGGCCCGCGAGGAAGCGCATCGAGTGGGACGCCGAGATCGTCGACGACCGTCCGGGAGAGCTGATCGCCTGGAGGTCCACGGAGAGCGCCACCGTCCGTAACAGGGGCGCCGTGAGCTTCACCGACGCGCCCGGCGGGCGCGGCACGGAGGTGCGGGTGGAGATCGAGTACGACCCGCCGGGCGGCAAGGTCGGGCTCGCCTTCGCCAGGCTGCTCGGCGAGCACCCCGAGCAGCAGGTACGCGACGACCTGCGCCGGTTCAAGCAGGTCATGGAGACCGGCGAGGTGGTCCGTTCCGAGGGAAGCCCGGAGGGCGTCCGAGCGCTGCGGCAGGCCGTGCAGCGTCCCGCCCAGCCCGTGCGGTGAGACCGTCCCGCAGCCCGCGACGTGAGGAGGATCCCATGAAGGCCAACTGCTGGATGGGCCGGAACACCGTCGAGGTCCGGGAGGTCCCCGACCCCAGGATTCTGAACTCCCGAGACGCCATCGTCCGCATCACCTCGGCCGCGATCTGCGGCTCCGACCTGCATCTGTACGACGGCTTCATCCCGACCATGGAGAGGGGCGACATCCTCGGCCACGAGTTCATGGGGGAGGTCGTGGAAGTGGGCCCGGATGTGCCGAACCTGCGGGTCGGCGACCGGGTGGTGGTCCCCTTCCCGATCGCCTGCGGAAACTGCCTCGCCTGCGAGCACGGCATGTACTCGGTCTGCGAGAACAGCAATCCCAACGCGGGCCTGGCCGAGAAGCTCATGGGCCACGCTCCCGCGGGCGTCTTCGGCTACTCGCACATGCTGGGAGGCTTCCCGGGAGGCCAGGCGCAGTACGCGCGCGTGCCGTTCGCCGACGTGGGGCCGATCAAGATCGAGGACGACCTGCCGGACGAGCAGGTGCTGTTCCTGTCCGACATCTTCCCGACCGGCTGGATGGGCGCGGAGATGTGCGACATCAAGCCCGGCGACGTCATCGCGGTCTGGGGAGGCGGCCCTGTCGGCCAGTTCGCCATCGCCAGCGCCTTCCTGATGGGCGCCGAGCGGGTCATCTGCGTCGACCGCTTCCCTTACCGCCTCCAGATCGCCGCGAGCGCGGGTGCGGAGACGCTCGACTACGAGGAGGTCGACATCCCGGACGCGCTGCGCGACATGACCGCCGGCAGGGGCCCGGACGCGTGCATCGACGCGGTGGGCATGGAGGCTCACAACCCCATCGCCGCCGTGCACGCCTACGACCGGGCCAAGCAGGCGACGCGGATGGAGACCGACCGCCCGTACGCGCTGCGCGAGGCCATCCTGTCCTGCCGCAACGGCGGGATCGTCTCGGTGATCGGCGTCTACGCCGGTCTGGTGGACAAGTTCCCGATGGGCTCGTTCATGAACCGGTCCCTGACGATGAGGACCGGCCAGTGCCACGTCCAGCGGTACATGGAACCTCTGCTCGGGAGGATCCGCGCCGGGGACATCGACCCCAGCTTCGTCATCACCCATGAGATGCGGCTGGAGGACGCCCCGCGCGGATACGAGATGTTCAAGCACAAGGAGGACGGCTGCAACAAGATCGTCCTCAAGCCGTAGCGGGCTGGGCCCGGATCGCCGGTACGGACGCGCGGCGGCACGTCCACGATCGACGGCCCCGACCAGGAGGGCCATCGCCGCGGCGCCGAGCGACCCGCCCAGCACCAGCGGGATCCTCGGACCCCTGCGGGTGATCAGTATGGCGCCGGCAAGGTCGGCCGCGAGGTTGCCTCGCGGCCGGCCACCGCGTCCCGTGGGACGAGCCGTCCTTACGGCCCAGCATGACGATGCCGCCGGCGCATCCGAAGCCTTTCTCCAGAGAACCGGTCACCAGGGTCAGCGGATTGAGGATTGAGCTCGCCGATATGCGGCTTGACGTACCCCTCACCCTTGTCCCCCAGACGGAAATGGCGTGCGGGTCGTCGAACCACAGGAAGAGCCCGTATTTGTCCTGCAGCACAAGAAGCTCGGGAAGGTTCCCCGCCCCGCCCATCGAGTAGGCGCCGTCGGCTATATACGCGACCCTCGGATGATGAATTCGCGCCGTCCGCCGAATCGGTCGGCACGCCGCCAGGGCCGTTTCTCACAAAGAGGTCTGCCAGGCCGGGGGAGCAGATGAATGCGGCGGACATGAGATCGACCGGCTCGCCTGAGCCGTCACGGCCCGCACCGCGTCACTTCGAGCGAATAGAACATTTCTGCCTTCGAGGTTATCGCAATAGAGGTACCAGCCCCGTTCGATCGATGTCAACAGCGCGCGTTTAATGCCGGACGTCGCCGATAGCGAATCGCGTCGGGGTAGGGGTTGACAGGTCCTCGCCCGAATCTAGGGGTTGCCACCGAATCGCGTCCTTTGAAATGAAAGGTGAGCAATCTGGAAGAAGACGCGCATGAGACGCGGGTGCGAGGTTTCTGTTGGCGAACATCTCGCCCGGGGGTGCGTCGCGGGTCGCGGGGGACCTCGCCCCGGCTGTGCACTGATTGGGGTACTGATGCTGAACCGACGACGATTACTGGCGCTCGGTGCCGCCGCCGGCGGAGCGATGCTGCTGCCGTTCACGAAGTCGGCTCCGGCCGGCGCGAAGGGCGACGAGCCCCTGAGCAAGGAATATCTCCTGGGCAACCGGACCGCCCGCACCGTACGGCCGGCCCTCGCACCGTTCACGACTCAGATGCCCGTCTCGACGGTGCTCCAGCCGACGCAGTCGGCCGGCGTGGACATCTACAGGATTCCCATCCAGGCGGCCAACGCCCAGATCCTGCCCGGCGTCCAGACCCCCGTGCTCACGTACGGCGGCCAGCTCGTCGGCCCCACCATCCGGGCCAAGACCGGGCGCCGGGTGAAGGTCATGTTCCAGAACCAGATCGACATGCCGGCGAACGTCCACCTGCACGGCGGCCACGTGCCCGCGGTCAGCGACGGTCACCCGATGGACGTCATCCAGCCCGGCCAGGCGCGCGTGTACGACTACCCGAACACGCAGCAGGGCGCGACGCTGTGGTACCACGACCACGCCCACCACATGGAGGCCGAGCACGTCTACCGGGGCCTGCATGGCATGTACGTGATCGAGGACGACAGCGAGAAGTACCTCGGCCTGCCCTCCGGGGCGTACGACGTGCCGATCCTGCTCCGCGACGCGGAGTTCGACGCCAGCGGCGCGCTGGTCTTCGCCGACCCGGCCAACCGCACCACGATCCTCGCCAACGGGAAGGTGCAGCCGTTCTTCCCGGTCGCGGCGCGCAAGTACCGGTTCCGGTTGCTCAACGCCTCCAACGAGCACGTCTTCCAGCTGAACCTCGGCGGCCAGACGATGACGAAGATCGCCACCGACGGCGGGCTGCTCCCCGCGCCCGTACAGGTGACCGAGCTGGCGCTCGCCTCGGCCGAGCGAGTGGAGGTCGTCGTCGACTTCTCCCGCTACCCGGTCGGCACCAAGCTGGTGCTCTCCAACGGCAGCGACCCCGTGCTGAGGTTCGACGTGGTGCGGCAGGCCTCGGACAGCAGCCGCGTCCCCTCTGTGCTCCGCGCGCTTCCCGCCCTTCCGGCCGCGACGGTCGTCCGGGACGTGGCCATGAGCTTCGACCTGTCGGGCACCGACCCCGTCGGCATGATCAACGGCAAGGCGTTCGACCCGAACCGGGTCGACTTCCAGATCAAGCGGGGCAGCACCGAGATCTGGAACATCATCAACGCCGAGACCTTCCCCCTCGACCACACGTTCCACCTGCACCTTGAGCAGTTCAGGGTGCTGCAGCGCAACGGCGGCGCGCCGCTGCCGCAGGACGCGGGCCTCAAGGACACCGTGCTCGTCCCGCCGGGCGGGTCGGTGAAGATCCAGGCCACGTTCCGCGACTTCCTCGGGAAGTACATGTACCACTGCCACTTCCTGGAGCACTCATCGATCGGGATGATGGGCCAGATGGAGATCATCCCGTAGACGCGCGGGCGAGGGCCCCTGGCGGACGGATCAGGGGCCCGAGCGCGTGCGCCGGCCGCAGGCACCGCCCTCATCCGGGAACCGGAACGCCCGCGCCCGCCGATATCGAGATGCGTGGAACCGCCCGCGCTGGATACCCTCCGCGAGAAGGCTGGGGAGGAATCTGTCGTGGCGCATGTAGAGGTCGGCCGTCTGACGTACGTACTGCCGGATGGGCGCCCGTTGCTGAACGAGGTCTCCTTCCGCATCGGGGAAGGCGTCAAGGCGGCGCTGGTCGGGCCCAACGGAGCGGGCAAGACCACGCTGATGCGCCTGATCGCGGGCGATGCGCGGCCCGTCGAGGGCAGCGTCGCAAGCTCCGGGGGCCTCGGCATCATGCGCCAGTTCATCGGCAGCATCCGTGACGGACGCACCGTCCAGGACCTGCTCCTGTCGGTCGCCCCCGAGCGGGTGCGCGTGGCGGCGAGCAAGCTCAACGAGTCCGAGCTCGCCATGATGGAGCGCGAGGACGAGAAGACCCAGATGCGCTACGCCCAGGCGATCACCGACTACACCGACGCCGGCGGCTACGACATCGAGGTGCTCTGGGACACCTGCACGATGGCCGCCCTCGGCGCCCCCTACGACAACGTGAAGTACCGCGAGGTCAACACCCTCTCGGGCGGTGAGCAGAAGCGGCTGGTGCTGGAGGCTCTGTTCCGCGGGCCCGACCAGACCCTGCTCCTCGACGAGCCCGACAACTACCTCGACGTGCCGGGCAAGCTCTGGCTCGAACAGGCTCTCAGGGAGACCTCCAAGACCGTTCTGCTCGTCTCCCACGACCGGCAGTTGCTGGCGAACGCCGCCGACCGCATCGTCACCGTCGAGTCGGGCAACGTGTGGATCCACGGCGGCGGCTTCACCACCTACGCGGCGGCGCGCAGGGAGCGCAACGAGCGCCTCGACGAGCTGCGCCGCCGCTGGGACGAGGAGCACGCCAAGATCAAACGCCTGGTCACCATGCTCAAGCAGAAGGCCACGTACAACGACGGCATGTCCTCGGCCTACCACGCGGCCCAGACCCGCCTGAGGCGGTTCGAGGAGGCCGGGCCGCCCGAGGAGGCGCCCAAGGATCAGCTCATCAGCATGCGGCTGCGCGGGGGCCGCACGGGCAAGCGCGCGGTGATCTGCGAGGGCCTTGAGCTGACCGGTCTCATGCGGCCGTTCGACCTGGAGGTCTGGTACGGCGAGCGGATCGCGGTGCTCGGGTCCAACGGCTCGGGGAAGTCCCACTTCCTCCGCCTCATCGCGGGCGAGGAGATCCGGCACACGGGGGTGGCGCGGCTGGGGGCCCGGGTCGTTCCCGGGCACTTCGCCCAGACGCACAGCCGGCCGGAGCTCCAGGGCCGGACGCCCTGCGAGATCGTCATGTCCGAGCACGCCCGGCTGAAGAACGAGGCGATGAAGGCCCTGGCCCGCTACGAGCTGGCGGGGAGCATCGCAGAGCAGCGCTTCGAGACGCTCTCGGGCGGCCAGCAGGCCAGGTTGCAGATCCTGCTGCTGGAGCTGTCGGGGGCGACGCTGCTGCTCCTGGACGAGCCGACCGACAACCTCGACCTCGCCAGCGCGGAGGCGCTGCAGGAGGGGCTCGACCAGTTCGCGGGCACGGTGCTCGCGGTCACCCACGACCGGTGGTTCGCCGCGGACTTCGACCGTTATCTGGTCTTCGGCTCCGACGGCCGGGTGTACGAGGCGCCGGAGCCGGTGTGGGACGAGGCCCGGGTGGTTCGCGAGCGCTGACCGCGGACACACCGGCAGGAGGTGTGGAGGCGTTAAAGACCTGGTACGGCCTGCGCGTGTCGGAGGAGTCGCGTATGACGAACCGGGCTATGACGGCCTTGTGACCCAGCGTAGTCGAAACACGACAGCACTCGTACTCGGACTCGGGGTAGTGGCGGCAACGACGCTCCTGGCCGGGTGCGGCGGCGACGAGGCACGGCCCAAGCAGTCGCTCAAACCGCTCGTCATCAAGGAACAGACCTCATCGGTCAGCCAGGGCACCGGTGGCTACGTGGTGACCTGGGCGGGCGTCATCAGCAACCCGAACCGGTGGCACTTCGGCGAGAACGTCGCCGCCACCGTGGTCGGGCGGGACGCGGCCGGCAGGGAGGTCGTCCGCATGGAGCAGCCGCTGGACGCCGTGCCCCCGGCCGGGTCGCTCAAGTTCACCGGCCAGGCCATGGCCTCGGCCAAGCCGGTCGACGTGAAGGTGGCCTACAAGCCGGCGCAGTGGCGGGAGGCGGCGCGGATCCCGTCGGCGTTCGTCCCGTTCCCGGTCTCCTCGCCCAACACCGAGAAGCTGGGAAACGGCTCCTACCTCGTGACCGGCGCGGTCGGGAACCCCTACGCGAAGGCCGCGACCAGCCTCGTGGTCACCGCGCTGCTCAGGGACAAGGACGGAAAGCTCGTCGGCGGCGCCAGCACGTACGTGGACGACGTCCACGCCGGGGCTCCCCGCCGGTTCGTGCTGACCGTGGACAGCCTCAACGGCGCGGGGCCGGTGGCCCGTACGGACATCACCGCCCGCACGTGGGGATCGAGCGGCCGGCCGTACGAGGAGCTCGCCATGAGCGGCGCCGTGCCGCCCAGCATGGACAAACCGAAGACGCCTCCGTTCGCGAGGGATCGCGGGTCCCAGGCGATGCCGGTCGACCGCCGGCCGTGAGCGCCGGGCTGACGATTCCCACTTCCGGTGGCGACCGGCCCGCCCCGCTATGGATCTTGAAATCACCAGGGGGTTACGGTACTTACATGACTTCCCCCCGGATTGTCCTGTTCGGTGCGACCGGGTTCACCGGTCGGCTCACCGTCGAGGCGCTCCTGGCCCGCGGTGTCCATCCTCTGCTGGCCGGACGCGACGAGGCGAGGCTGGAGGCGCTGGCCTCCTCACTGCCGGTGGAGCTGCGGACCGCCGTCGCGGACGTGAGCCGTCCTGCGACGCTACGGCGGATCATCGAGCCCGGGAACGTGCTGATCTCCACAGTGGGGCCGTTCGCCCGCTGGGGGGAGCCCGCCGTCGAGGCCGCGATCGAGGCCGGCGGCGTCTACCTGGACTCGACCGGGGAGCCGACGTTCATCCGGCGCATCTTCCAGCGGTACGGCCCGGCCGCCGCCGCGTCGGGCGCCACGTTGCTCACGGCCTTCGGATATGACTATGTACCGGGAAACCTCGCGGCGTCGCTGGCACTTCGGAAGGCGGGCCCAGAAGCAGTTCGCGTGGATATCGGGTATTTCATCCAGGGCAATATGGCCCGGCGGGCAAGCGCGGGGACGCGGGCGTCCGCCCTGGGAATGCTCCTCGAACCGATGTACGGCTTCCGTTATGGCCGCATTCTTCGCGAGCATGGGCGTACCCGGGCATTTATCGTGAATGGCCGCCGCAGGCATGGGCTCTCCGTGGGGGCCTCCGAGCATTTCGCCCTGCCCCGTATGTATTCGGGGCTGCGCGAGGTCAATGTCTACCTGGGCTGGCTCGGCGGGCTGACCAGGGCCGCCGGGGTGCTGTCGAGGGCGACGCCCTTCATCGCGGCGATCCCCGGCGCCAAACGGGTCACCGAGGCCGTCGCCGACCGGGTGATCCAGTCGGGGAGGGACGACTCGCCGGTGCCGAGCGGCGAGGGGGTCACGTCCCAGATCGTCGCGGAGGCCTACGACAGGGGCGGCAGGAAGCTCTCCACGGTCGAACTGCGCGGTGGCGACCCGTACGACTTCACCGCGCGCGCTCTGGCGTGGGCGGCCGTCACCGCCGCCACCGACGGCGTGGCGTCCGCGGGAGCCGTGGGGCCGGTGGAGGCCTTCGGCCTCGAAGGCCTCACGCAGGGCTGCGTGGAGGCGGGGCTGGTCGCGGCGTGACCGTGTTGCGTGGAGGCGGGACTGGTCCCGGCGTGACCGGCGGTGCGTGGAGGCGGGGCTGAGTTCGGCGGCGTGACCGGCCGGCGCCGTCCCCAGCTCCTGTCATCGCCCCTGTCATCGCCCCTGTCTCGTCATGACCGGTCATGTCAGGCGAAATGTGTATATCGAGAGACGCGCGGCTGTGTGAGAATCGGCCTGGCGGCATGGTGAATAGGCGCGAGGCCCCCGACCTGCGCTTCCTTCGCTACCCGCACTTAATGGTGATATGTCGAATTTGATGGCCATATTAGATGCCGGCGACCGCGAGCAATCTTGCTGGCTTTCATTACGATATTAATACAACGCTTGTCATTGTCCGGGAAACGGTGGAGCGAGCAGTTACCAAGCCTTTACTGTCGGTTATATGAATGACAGCGTCCTGGTCGAGGCACTCCGCGCCCGCGATCCTGGTGCCCTCGCTGCCCTCTACGACACCTATGCCGAGAGCATCTACAGATACGCCCGTGCCGTGCTCGAAAGCTCTGACAGCGCGCAGGTCGCGCTCCGCGACACCTTGATCGCGGCAGAGGCGCACGTCCACGCGCTGGCCGACCCCGAGCGGCTGCGTGTCTGGCTCTACGCACTGGCAAGAGGGGAGTGTTTCCGCAGGCTTTCGGTCATCCCGCCGGGCGACGGCGAGGAGACCGTGCCGGGCGCCCCGGTGGTGCCGGAGGCTCCGGACGGCGACCTCCGCCTGGTGGCGGTGAACGCCGTGGGGGCCCTGTCCGTCGAAGAGCGCGAGATCCTCGACCTGCTCACCCGCCACGCCATCCCCGAGCACGAGCTCGCCACCGTGCTCGGCACCACGGCCGAACGGGCCGACCACCTCCGCCAGGCCGCCGGCGAGCGCCTGCAGGACCTCGTCACCACCGAGATCGTCGCGCGGAACTCCTCGCACGACTGCGAGGGAAGGGCGCGCATCCTCGACGGGCTCTCCGGCTTCCTCGACGAGGAGACCCGCGAGCGGCTCCTCCGGCACATCGAGGACTGCGCCGTCTGCGCCCCCCATCGCGAGCGCCAGGTGTCCGCGGCCAAGGTCTTCGACCTGCTCCCGCGGGCGGAGCTGCCCGAGACCCTGCGCGTGCGCGTGATGAGCTGTTTCATCGACCCCGAGCTGGTCCCTTACCGGCGGTTCGTCGCACGTCGCACGGGGTTGCTCGATGCCGGCGGGTTTCCCGTTCACGAGACCAAAGGGCCTCGGCGCTGGCCTCAGGCTCTTGCGGGCGCTGTGGCGGCGGTCGCGATCATCGCCGCCGCCGTAGTCTTCGCCGGCGCGCTGCGCCAGGCCGACGACCCGCTCGCGCGCGGCGCGTACATCTTCCCCACGCATGGCTCACCGCCCGGCGGAGCCCAAGCCCCGGGCCCCGGCAAGACCGTGGCGCCCGTCGCCGACGGCGCGCCGGCCCTTCCCCTGCTCTCTCCCGGGGCCGCCGCACACTCTCCCGGGGCCGCGGCGCCCGTCGCCGTCCTGCGGCCCGGAGGTAAGGCCGCCATCCCGACGGCGCCGCTGCCGAAGCCACCAGGCTCCGCACCCACGCCGGTCCCGAGGCTGCCGGCGCCCTCGTCCTCTCCCACCTCGCGGCCGGCCGGAACCCCGCCCGCGGCCCCGACCATCGTGCCAACCGTGCCCACCGTTCCCGCGCCTCCCATGACGCCCCCGCCGACGCCTCCCCCGCCGCCGAGGGAGCATCCGAGCGGCGGGCCGGCGCCGACGCCCAGCCACCAGCACAACCCCGTCCCCACTCCCTGTCCTTCGTCCACCCGGCCCGCGCCGTCCCCTTCCTCCACCTCGCCGCCCGCCACCGTCGCGCCGCCCGCCACCGTCGCCCCGTCCGCGACCCCGGCGCCGAGCTTCTCTCACCGTCACGCGGGGCACAGGGTCGTGGAGGAGGCTCCCATCGAGGCCGCGGCGGCCGGTGTTCAGCGTCCGTGACGACGCGCATCTGGGCCGCAGGGTGTTCCCGCACCCGATCGCGCCCGAGCTGACCGGCCTCGTGCCCCGCATTCACCGCGCCGACTGGCCGGTGTGGCTCGATCCGGGGCCGCGCATGCTGCGCGACGTGCTGGAGCTGTGCCGCCTGCAGACGGCGCGGGGCCTGGCCGTGCTGTCCTGGCTGTCAGATGGCCAGGTCCCCGGCGACATCGCCTGGATGTGGCCGGGGCGCCGCCTCACCGGGCCCCGGCAGCACCTCATGTACGCCGCCGCCGCCGGGATCCCCGACGTCGCGCTCGGCCTGGTGGTCTCCAACTGGACCTGGGTGCTCGACACCCGGTTCGCGGGCCAGGTCACGGCCCCTTATCTCGCCGGCACCGCCTATCCCGACGACGGGTACACCGCCGCCCAGGCGACCGTGACGCTGATGCGCATCTGGGAACGGCACGCGGAGGCGCGCCCGGCGCTGGGAGCGGCCTGGGCGGCGAGCCGCACGATCGCCGACTGGTGCAAGGCGGCCGAGCTGCGCGCGGCGTACGGCCGTGAGGCGCCCGTCTTCACCTACCCCCGGGGTCCCGTCCCCCCGCCCGCCGGCGTGCGCCCGTGGATAACGCGCCTGTTCCGCCTTGCCTGATTACAGAAAGTGACAAAGGGCGTGTGCGCGATGTGACCATGGGGAAGCTGTGGATTATGTGGCGCCATGGTGCTTACTTCGGGCTTCTCAAGAGCCCGCCGCCGGCGGTCGCCGACGGCGGTTCACATGAAAGGGGACGACGCGGGCGAGGGTCAGTGCTGGCCCTTGACCGGATGTCCCTCGGCCTCTTCGGGCTCGACGTGATCGAGATGGCGCTTGATCGAGCGGTGGATCTCGATCTCGGCCTCCACCCGGCCGACCCAGTTGGCGCCCTCGACGGACTTGCCGGGCTCCAGGTCCTTGTAGACCTCGAAGAAGTGCTGGATCTCCAGCCGGTCGAACTCGGGCACGTGGTGGATGTCGCGGATGTGCTCCATGCGAGGGTCGGTGGCGGGGACGCAGAGGACCTTGTCGTCTCCGCCCTTCTCGTCGGTCATCCGGAACATCCCCACCGCGCGGCAGCTGATCAGGCAGCCGGGGAAGGTCGGTTCCTGGAGGAGCACGAGGGCGTCGAGCGGGTCGCCGTCCTCACCGAGGGTGTCCTCGATGAAGCCGTAGTCGGCGGGGTACTGCGTGGAGGTGAAAAGAAGGCGGTCCAGCCGGATCCGGCCTGTCTTGTGATCAACCTCGTACTTGTTGCGTTGTCCCTTAGGGATCTCAACGACAACGTCGAACTCCACTGCGGTTCCTCCGCTCAAGCCCCCCGGGTAGTCCCGGACGGGCGTTAATGTCTCGTAGGCGTATATCCAGGATGACGCATGCGGGAAAGAGGTCGGTGAGGTGGTGCGGCGCGAGCGCTTGGTCGCGGTGGCGACCCTCGCCCTGCTTCAGGCGTTCGTCTGCGCCATGGGCGCGTTCGTACTCGCGGGCGGGCTGGACGGCCTGACCGCCAAGCCGCCAGGCAAGGCCGCCCCGCCGACCAGGGCTCCCGTCGCCATCGTGACGGCGGGACCGGTGCTGGCGCCGCCTCCCGGTGGATCTCCCCCGGGAAAGGGTACTTTGGCCGCGCGGCTCGCCCACGCGCTCGGCGATTCCGCGCTGGGCGACAACGTCGGCGCGGTGGTCCTCGACATCGCAGGAGGCACCACGCTCTTCGGCAGCAAGGCCGACACCGGCGTCACGCCCGCCTCCACGACCAAGGTCGTGACGGCCGTCGCCGCGCTGACCTCCCTGGGCCCCGACACCCGGGTGGCCACGCGCGTCGTCCAGTCCAAGGCAGGCGCGATCACGCTGGTCGGCGGGGGCGATCCCCTGCTCACCGGGCCAAAAGCCGGTAAAGATTCCGACTATCCTCGGTCCGCCTCGCTCGTGGCGCTCGCGTCCCGTACGGCCAGGGCGCTCAAGGCCGCGGGCGTCGCCTCGGTCAGCCTCAGCTACGACGACTCGCTCTTCTCGGGCCCGCGCACCGCTCCGGGCTGGAAGCCGGGCTACGTGCCCGAGGGCAGCGTCGCCCCCGTGACCGCTCTGATGATCGACGAGGGCCGCCAGGACCCCCGGGGCTCCGCCCGCCACCCCGACCCGCCGAGGTCGGCGGCCGAGGCGTTCGGCTCCCTGCTGGCCAGGTACGGCGTCAAGGTCGGCAAGTCGATCAGGCGGGCCAAGACGGCCGCGACCGCCACGGAGATCGCCAGAGTCGAGTCACCGCCGGTGTACGCGCTCGTCGAGCACATGCTGACCTTGAGCGACAACGACGTCGCC
>NZ_JBEZFH010000039.1:0-41847 GCF_040649355.1 Sphaerisporangium sp. NPDC049002
AGGGCGGATCTCGGGCAGCCGCAGCGGCGGTTCGCTGCCGTCGTCGACGACCACGACTTCCATCAGGCCCGACGGGTATGTCTGCGCCGCCAGCGCGGCGAGCGTCAGGTCGAGGCGCCGCTGCCCGCCGTGGGCGGGGATGACCACGCTGACCGGCAGGCCCGGCGTCCACTCGCCCAGCGGGGGCGGGACCAGCGTGGAGTAGTCGTTGTGGCGGATGACGGGCCGGTCGCCCGCCCGGGTCGTGCTGGGGGTTCTCGGGGTGTCAGTCACGAGGAGGAAGCCCTTGCCTCAAGCGTTCGTCGGTGACGTGCTGTGGTGGCGCGATCGACGCGGCGGTCAGGATGGGCGCTCCTTCGGGTCCGGTTCGCCGCCGGGAGCCGACCCTATACAAGGAGCCTGTGAACTTCATAGGAGGCCCTGACACCTCACGATGACCGTCACCTGGGGATCCTTCAATGCCCATGGAATCCGTCCGGTAACCACGATCTTCGGCGTCACCCGGCACGTCCCCGCACCCCGCGTGCGCCCGTTCCCGGGCGCGCGGCCTTTCTCCGAAGAGCCTTCGACGGCCTACTTCGCGGGCGTCACGGGCGCCGGCGCTTCCGTACGGGCCGGCAGGGCGGGCCTCGTCGCGTCCGCCGACCCCGTGATCACCATGGGACGTTTCGCGGCGACCGGCGCCACCGCCTCCCGGCCCGTGACCTTCCCACCCGTGACCTTCCCACCCGTGACCTTTCCGCCCGCGATCTTTCCGCCCGCGGGGTACCGTACGCGGCGGTAGGCCGTGATGAGCCGCCATGCCCGCGACCGGCGCAGCCGGGCGATCAGCTCGCGATACTCGGCGAGGCGGCCTTCGAGATGGCCCACCCGGTGCCTGAGGCGGGCCGCCTCGGCGCTCAGCTCGGCGTTGCGGCCGAGCAGATCCTCTCCGGCGCGCATGAGCGTGCCCTCGCGCGCGGCCATCTCGGCGCAGAGCGCCCGCAGTTCGCCGATCTCGCCGTGGAGGCGCCGCTCCCGCTGGAGGAACGCGGTCTCGGCCCGGCTCAGCGCGAAACCGGGTGTGCCGCGTCGCTCGTCCCGGCGTACCGCCACCCCGGCCAGGTGCTGCCGCAGCACGGTGAGCTCGCGGATCTCGAACAGGGGCTCCACCAGGTGACGGAGGCTGCCGTGGTAGAAGACCCGCCGCCGCTCGGCGTCGTCGTCCCGCCCGGGGCCCGCCGCGGCGAGCTCGGCGTCCTCGGGCCGCTCGGCGCTTCCTGCCCGGGCGAGCCGCAGGACCTCCTCGCTCACGCCGTACGGCACCGTGAACACGAGCGTCGCCCCCGGCCGGAGCGTCCGGTGGAGCTCACTGAGGACCTGGACGGGATCCCCGACGCGGTCGAGGATCTCCCCGGCGACCGCCGCGTCGAACGCGCCGTCCGGAACGCCGTCCAGGCCGTGCCCGTCGCCCACCGTGAAGTCCGTGCGCGACGCCACGTCGGCCGGGAGCCGGTCGCGGCGGCGGCGCGCGTGCGCGATGGCGGGCGGCTCGACGTCGATCCCGCTCACCCGGTCGCCCCGCTCGGCGAGCAGCAGCGTGAGCTCACTGTCGTCGCAGCCCAGATCGAGCACGGTGACGGGGCGCCCCGGGCGGCTCGCGGGCAGGTGGTCGAGGATCCAGTGCACGCGGTCGAGGCGCCCGGCCTCCCGTACGTCCGTGCCGCGTGCCGCGTGGACGTTCGCGATGTCATGAGGGGCCGGGTTCACTTCGGTGCCGTGACAAGCGTGGAAGACCTGGTCGTCGGTCACGGCGACGTTTCCCCTCCGGGCGTCATGATGTCGCCCCCGCTTTCGGGGACTGTGGTCGCCCAAGTCTGGTGGAAAAGATGCTAAAGAGACAGTGAGGATTTCGGGGGTTCTTCAGGGGTGCGGTCTTGCCCGCATTCGGCGCCGGGGCGAGCGAGCCTGCCCGAGGATTGGTGTCAACGGTTTACAAAGGTGGTCCAGCCTGTGGACAGGCGACGCGGAGGGGGGTCCACCCCCCGTAGACTCGTTGCCTGATACCGCTGGTAGCGGACCCAATGGTTACGCGCCGTCGGGCCCGCTTCGCGCTGGGCCGGGCGCGGGAGGAGCATCCAATGTTCAGGGCGTGGCGTGGCCTTATCGAGGAATACCGTGACCGGCTCCCCGTGACCACGACGACGCCCGTGGTCACTTTGCTCGAAGGCGGCACACCGCTGGTCCCCGCCAGGCGCGTCTCCGCCCTCACCGGGTGTGAGGTCCATCTCAAGGTGGAGGGGCTCAACCCCACCGGCAGTTTCAAGGACCGCGGCATGACCGTGGCGATCAGCAAGGCCCTCGAAGAGGGCGCCAAGGCGGTCATCTGCGCCTCCACGGGCAACACCAGCGCCTCAGCCGCCGCCTACGCCGTACGGGCCGGGCTGACCTGCGCGGTCCTCGTGCCGCGAGGCAAGATCGCGATGGGCAAGCTGGCCCAGGCCCTCGTCCACGGCGCCAAGCTGCTCCAGGTCGACGGCTCCTTCGACGACTGCCTCGACATGACGAGGAAGCTCGCGGAGAACTACCCCATCGCCCTGGTCAACTCGGTCAACCCCCACCGGCTCCAGGGGCAGAAGACCGCGGCCTTCGAGATCGTCGACGCCCTCGGCGACGCGCCCGACGTGCACTGCATCCCCGTCGGCAACGCCGGCAACATCTCGGCCTACTGGATGGGCTACCGCGAGTACGCCGCCGACGGCGCGGCCACCAGGACCCCGCGCATGCTGGGCTTCCAGGCCAGCGGAGCGGCGCCCATCGTCAACGGCGCGCCCGTCACCCACCCGCACACCATCGCCACGGCTATCCGCATCGGCAACCCGGCCTCCTGGAAGCTCGCCGAGGCCGCACGCGACGAGTCCGGCGGAGCCATCCAGGCCGTCACCGACCGGCAGATCGCCGCGGCGTACAAGCTTCTCGCCCAAGAGGAGGGCGTGTTCGTCGAGCTGGCCTCGGCCGCGAGCGTGGCGGGCCTGCTCCAGGCCCACGAGCAGGGGCTGCTCCGCCAGGGCGAGCGCGTCGTCTGCACCGTCACGGGCAACGGCCTGAAGGACCCCGACTGGGCGATCTCCGGAGCCCCGACCCCGCTGACGATCCCCGTCGACGCCTTCGCGGCCGCCGCCGCCCTTGAGCTCGCCTGACGCGTTCGCGATCACCCGAGCCCGACGAGAACGACCATTCGCGATCACCCGAGCCCGACGAAAGACCGTTCGCGATCCCCGGCCCCGAGGCGACGACCCGTTCGCGATCGCCAGAGCCCGACGAGACAACGAGGAAACGCATGGCAACGAGCAACACCGTCGTCGTCCGCGTGCCCGCCACCAGCGCGAATCTCGGCCCGGGCTTCGACTCGCTGGGCCTCGCGCTCGCCCTGTACGACGAGGTCGAGGCCGGCCTCGTCGACCGGGTGCCCTCGGGCGGCAGTGCCGTCGAGGTCCAGGTCGAGGGCGAGGGGGCGGGGGAGCTCGACACCGGCGAGGGTCACCTGATCGTGAGGGCGATGCGCGCCACCTTCGACCGCGCCGGCGTGCCGCAGCCATTGGGCGTCCGGCTGCGGTGCCTCAACCGCATCCCGCACGCCCGTGGGCTCGGTTCCTCCTCCGCCGCCATCTGCGCGGGGATCATGGCCGCCCGGGCGCTCGCCGCGCCCGGGATGCCGGACGACGAGGTGTTCGCGCTGGCCACCGAGATCGAGGGCCACCCCGACAACGTCGCGCCATGCCTTTCCGGAGGTCTCACCATCGCGTGGACCGACCTGTCCGGAACTCCGCGTAAGCTGAAGTTGAGCCCGCATGGGGGCGTCCGACCTGTGGTGTGTGTGCCGAGAACCCGGCTCTCCACCGAGGAGGCGCGCGGGCTACTGCCGAAGGACGTGCCGCATGCCGACGCAGCGGCGAACGCCGGACGCGCCGCCCTGCTCATCGCGGCGCTCACCCAGCGGCCGGAGAGCGGGTTGTTGCTCGCCGCCACCGAAGACCGTTTGCATCAGACCTACCGCGCGCCTGCGATGCCGGGCACGGCTGATCTGGTAGAACGTCTCCGCGTGGCCGGGGTGCCCGCCGTTGTGTCGGGAGCCGGACCGACGGTTCTTGTGTTCGGAACGACGGATACCCATGATTTGATCGCGTCGGAAGTGGGTAGTGACTGGCACATCCAGCCATTGGACGTCGACCAGTCTGGCGCGAGCGTTCAGTTTCCCGAGACACGCTGATGCATCTTCGACCTTCAGGGAATAGCAGTGTGCGCTGGTGATGTTAGGCTGATAGCCGCACCAGATGCCCCCGTTGCGGGTGCGTGCTTGTCAGCCATACATCGCTGGATCGCGCCTTCCGTCGCAAGACGTAGGCCGCACAGCGGGCTTCCCGAATTGATCACCTCCGGTTGGTCCACATCCGGTTGGCGCGTCGAGAAGCGGCGTAATCGGGGACATGCGCGTTCGACGGACATCGACATCTGGTCGGCGGTAACCAGCCGGGGGGAGACCCCCGGGCCCCCAACGGCTCGCGAATCTCGACGGTGACGGCCATGTGCCGGTTCGACGCACCGGCTTCCCGACACCTTAGGAATTCGTACAGCCCGACCCGGTCTGTCCCGCCGGGTCGCACCACCGGGACGCCTGGCTGATCGTGGCCGGCGCCCGACCCCTGGGAAGGACCTTTTAGTTGAGCGACACCACCGAACTCCTCTCCGACGTCTCCGGCGCAGTGCCGCCGGTCGCCGGCGACACCCCCACCCGCGCCGCGGCCAAGCCGCGCCGTCGCTCCGGCACCGGCCTGTCCGCCATGGTGCTGCCCGAGTTGCAGGCTCTCGCGTCGAGTCTGGGCATCAGCGGGACCGGACGGATGCGTAAGAGCCAGCTCATCGCGGCCATCCAGGAGAAGCAGGGCGTAACTGCTGACGGTGCCTCTACCTCCGCCGAGCCCAAGGCCGCGCCGGCTCCCACGGTCACGGCCGCGCCTGCGGTCACCGCGGAGCCGGTAGCCGAGCGACCGGCCCGTACCCGCCGGGAACGTTCCCGCCCCGCACCGGTCGAGACCGTCGTCGAGACCCGCGAAGAGCGGGCCTCCGTCGTGGAGGCGCAGGCCGTCGAGCAGGCTCCCGTCGCCGCCGCGTCCGCCCCCGCTTCCGCGCCCGTCGAGGCCGGTCAGCCCGACACGCGTCCCGAGCGCGGCGAGTCCCGCCGTGAGCGCGGCGAGCGCGGCGAGCGCCGTGGCCGGGGCAACGACCGTCGCGACCGTGGCGACAACCGCCCCGACAACCGCAACGACAACAGCCGTCCCGAGCAGCGCGCCGCCGACGCGGGCGACGCTCCGGGCCGTCGTGAGCAGTCCCGTGACCAGGGTCGCGAGCAGACGCGCGACCAGGGCCGTGACCAGTCCCGTGACCAAGGTCGTGACCAGGGCCGTGAGCAGACGCGCGACCAGTCCCGTGGCCAGTCCCGTGATCAGTCCCGTGACCAGGGTCCCGACCCGCAGGGCGACGACGACCGCCGCGGCCGCCGTGGCCGGTTCAGGGAGCGCAACCGTCGTGGCCGCGACCGCTTCGACAGCAACGAGCCCGTGATCGGTGACGACGACGTCCTCATCCCGATCGCCGGCATCCTCGACATCCTCGACAACTACGCGTTCGTGCGCACCAGCGGATACCTGCCGGGCTCCAACGACGTGTACGTCTCGCTGGCGCAGATCCGCCGAAACGGCCTGCGTAAGGGCGACGTCATCACCGGTGCCGTCCGCCAGCCGCGTGACGGCGAGCGCCGCGAGAAGTTCAACGCCCTCGTGCGGCTCGACACCGTCAACGGCATGGACCCCGAGCAGGGGCGCAACCGGCCGGACTTCTCCAAGCTGACCCCGCTGTACCCGCAGGAGCGGCTGCGCCTGGAGACCGACCCCAGCATCCTGACGACCCGCATCATCGACCTGGTCGCTCCCATCGGCAAGGGCCAGCGTGGTCTCATCGTCTCCCCGCCGAAGGCCGGCAAGACGATGGTGCTCCAGGCGATCGCCAACGCGATCACCCGGAACAACCCCGAGTGCCACCTGATGGTCGTCCTCGTGGACGAGCGTCCGGAAGAGGTCACCGACATGCAGAGGTCGGTGAAGGGCGAGGTCATCCACTCGACCTTCGACCGTCCCGCCGAGGACCACACCACCGTCGCCGAGCTCGCCATCGAGCGCGCCAAGCGGCTGGTGGAGCTGGGCCACGACGTGGTCGTGCTCCTCGACTCCATCACCCGCCTCGGCCGCGCGTACAACCTCGCGGCCCCGGCGTCCGGGCGCATCCTGTCCGGTGGTGTCGACTCGACCGCGCTGTACCCGCCCAAGCGGTTCTTCGGCGCGGCCCGCAACATCGAGAACGGCGGCTCGCTGACGATCCTCGCCACGGCGCTGGTGGAGACCGGCTCCAAGATGGACGAGGTCATCTTCGAGGAGTTCAAGGGCACCGGCAACGCCGAGCTCAAGCTCAACCGCTCCCTGGCCGACAAGCGCATCTTCCCCGCGGTGGACGTCGACGCGTCCGGCACCCGTAAGGAAGAGATCCTGATGTCCAGGGACGAGCTGCAGATCGTCTGGAAGCTGCGTCGCGTGCTTCACGCCCTCGACATGCAGCAGGCGCTTGAGCTCCTGCTGGAGAAGATGCGGGAGACGCAGTCCAACGCGGAGTTCCTGCTCCAGGTCCAGAAGACCACGGTCAGCTCCGAGCGCGACTAGCACGACCAGCGCGACCAGTTAGAGCAGTACGACCGCCGTGACGGCGGATGAAGGCGGGGCGGAGGGCCGGATGGCCCGCCGCCCCTTCTTCGTGTCCGGCCCGGCGGCGCTCCCGTCCGTCGAGGTGGGGCTGTCCCCACACTAGGACTCACGCCTTCCCCATGGCATCGGGGCCGGGGACTTGGCAGGCTCGTACCGTCCGGTCGCGTGACGGCACCCGACCGGGTGCCCGACAGGAGGAGCCACAGGATGACTGCCGAGGCGGCGGTGACAGGGCGCCCCCCGTTGCGCGAACGGGTGCCGTTGGGGCCCCGCGGGCCTCTCGGCCTGCTCGTCGACCCCATGACCTGGCGGGCCGCGCCGTACCTGATGGTCAGCATCGCCTTCGGCGTCACCTGGTTCGTGATCCTCGCGACGGCCGTGCCCGCCGCGCTGACGCTGGTCCTGGTCTGGATCGGACTGCCGCTGCTGGTGCTGACGATGCTGCTGTGGCGCGGGGGAGCCATGCTGGAGCGGCGTCTCCTGCGGCTCGCTCTGGGCGTCACCATTCCCGATCCCTACCGGCCGAGGCCCGAGCGGGGGCTCGGCGCGCATCTGGGGTGGCTGTTCGGCGACCTGGCCACCTGGAAGGACCTCGGTTACCTGCTGCTCCTGTTCCCGCTCGGCCTGGTCGAGTTCTTCGTGTCGCTGACGCTGTGGGTGTGCTCCATCGGGTTCCTCGTCCAGCCGGTCCTCGTGGCCATGGGCCAGACGACCTCGATCACCGACCGGCTGGTGATCGACAGCGTGCCCGGGTCGCTGCCGTGGGCCTTCCTCGGGCTGCTCCTCCTGGTCGCCACGCTCTACATCGTCCGGGCCATGGCCTGGCTCCACGGCACGCTGGCCACCGCGCTCCTCGGTCCCGGCGACGAGGCGCGGGTCATGCACCTGCGGGCGAGCCGGGCCCGTGGCGTGGACGCCGCCGAGGCTGAGCGGCGCAGGATCGAGCGCGACCTGCACGACGGGGCCCAGCAGCGGCTGCTCTCGGTGGCCATGGACCTCGGAAGGGCCCAGGCGAAGCTCGACTCCCATCCCGAGGAGGCCCGGGAGCTGCTCGCCCAGGCCCATGCGGGGACCAAGGCCGCGATCACCGAGTTACGCGATCTCGCGCGCGGCATCTACCCGGCAATCCTCACCGACAGGGGCCTCGACGCGGCGCTCTCCGCGCTCGCCGCCCGGGCGCCGGTCCGCGTCGAGGTGTCGGTCGAGATCACCGAACGGCCGCCCGCGGCGGTCGAGAGCATCGCGTACTTCATCGTCGCCGAGTCGCTGACCAACATCGCCAGGCATTCGGTGGCCACGGAGGCGTCGGTCAAGGTGAGCCGCGAGCACGACCGCGTCGTGGTCGAGGTACGGGACAACGGCGTCGGCGGCGCGGAGGCACGACCGGGGGGCGGGCTCGCCGGGCTCGCCGACCGCGCGGCGACGATCGACGGCTCGCTGACCGTCGAAAGCCCGCCGGGCGGCCCCACGCTCGTCCGCGCCCGGCTACCGTACGAATGGTGACGGTCCTCATGTGGCGGGCGCCATGCGGGTGGTGATCGCGGAGGACTCCGTCCTGCTGCGCGAAGGCATGATCAGGCTGCTCGCCGACGGCGGTATCGACACGGTCGCCGCGACGGGCGACGGCCCCGGGCTGGTCGAGGCCGTGCGCGTCTACCAGCCCGATCTCGCGGTCGTCGACGTGCGCATGCCGCCGAGCCACACCGACGAGGGTCTCCGGGCGGCGCTCGCGGCCCGTGCGCTGGTGCCCGGCCTGCCCGTGCTGGTGCTCTCCCAGTACGTCGAGGAGCGGTACGCCACCGAGCTCATCGGGCGCGGCGCGGCGGCGGTGGGCTACCTGCTCAAGGAGCGGGTAGCCGACGTGGCCGAGTTCCTCGACGCGGTGCGCCGGGTCGCCTCGGGCGGTACGGTCATCGACCCCGAGGTCGTCATGCAACTGCTGAGCCGCCACCGGCACGACCGGCCGACCGACTCGCTGACCGCCAGGGAGTCGGAGGTGCTGGGGCTGATGGCGGAGGGCCGGTCCAACAACGCGATCGCCGGGCGGTTGCGCGTCACCGAGGGCGCGGTCGAGAAGCACATCTCCGGCATCTTCGGCAAGCTCGGTCTCGACCCCACGCCCGACGACCACCGCCGGGTGCTCGCGGTCCTGGCCTATCTCGGCCACGGCTGACAGGGCGATGCCGATCGTCACCGGGCGCGCGGAGCCCGCCGCGGCCGTGCGGCGCGGGCGGGCGCGCGTGGAACTCGTGGGAGAAGCCTGACCCGGGGATTGCGCAACGCTTACCGCCAGGTGTTGAATTTTTGGGAAATATTGGGGTGCGCTGGCTTAGGCTCGGCAGGCCGCCGGAGATCGCTCCGGTGGTGCCGTGTCAGGGTCCTGTCCCGCCCGGGAACGGGTCCCTCCCGCCCGGGAATGATCGATGGCCTGGTGTGGTTACAGGATCTGGCACACTGGTAGCCGAACCACGGCGGTTCCGGTTCCCGCCCGCCCGCGCGTCACCTGACCGCGAGAGACGAAGGCGACCCGGCGACCGCGCCAGAGAGGATTGAAATGAAGCCCGACATTCACCCGGAGTACGGCATCACGCAGGTGACGTGCAGCTGTGGCAGCAGCTTCACCACCCGCAGCACCGCCAAGAACGGCGTCATCCACGCCGACGTGTGCTCGGCCTGCCACCCGTTCTACACGGGCAAGCAGAAGATCCTGGACACCGGTGGCCGGGTCGCCCGCTTCGAGAAGCGTTTCGGCAAGAAGCCCGCGAGCAAGTAGCTCGGCGAGAAGCGCCGGCTCGGAATCGTCCCCCTTTCCGGGGGGCGTGCCCGGGTCGGCGTTCTTGGTGATGGCCCCGGTTCTTGCCTGTTCGTGATGGAAGAAGGACACACGGTGAACCTCGACGAGTTGCTCAACGAGTACGCGGAGCTTGAGCAGAAGCTCGCCGACCCCGCCGTGCACGCCGACCAGAACCAGGCACGGACCCTCGGCAAGCGCTACGCGCAGCTGACGCCCATCGTCTCCACCTACCGTGAGCTCGAAGGCGTGCGCGACGACCTTCAGGCCGCCAAGGAGCTCGCCGGCGAGGACCCGGCCTTCGCCGAGGAGGCCGTCGAGCTCGAAGGCCGCATCTCCCCGCTGGAGGAGCGGCTCACGCACCTGCTCGTCCCGCGCGACCCCAACGACGACAAAGACATCATCATGGAGATCAAGGCCGGCGAGGGCGGCGAGGAGTCCGCCCTGTTCGCCGGGGACCTGCTCCGCATGTATCTCCGGTACGCCGAGCGCGTCGGCTGGAAGACCGAGATCATCGACGCGCAGCACTCCGACCTCGGCGGCTACAAGGACGTCACGGTCGCGGTGAAGGGCAAGGGCGCCGACGGGGTCTGGTCGCGCCTGAAGTTCGAGGGCGGGGTCCACCGGGTCCAGCGTGTCCCGGTCACCGAGTCGCAGGGCCGCATCCACACCTCCGCCGCCGGTGTCCTCGTGTACCCCGAGGCGGAGGACGTCGAGGTGCAGATCGACCCCAACGACCTCCGCATCGACGTGTTCCGCAGCTCCGGTCCCGGCGGGCAGAGCGTCAACACCACCGACTCGGCCGTGCGCATCACCCACGTGCCGACCGGCGTGGTCGTCTCCTGCCAGAACGAGAAGAGCCAGTTGCAGAACAAGGAGTCCGCCCTGCGGATCCTGCGCGCGCGGCTGCTGTCCATCGCCCAGGAGGAGGCCGACGCCGCGGCCTCGGCCGAGCGGAAGTCGCAGGTGCGCACGGTCGACCGCTCCGAGCGCGTCCGCACCTACAACTTCCCGGAGAACCGCATCTCCGACCACCGCGTAGGGTTCAAGGCCTACAACCTCGACCACGTCCTCGACGGCGATCTCTCCGCGGTCATACAGGCACTGACGGACGCCGAGATGGCGGACAAGCTCGCCTCCCACTCGTAACGACACAATCGACGAAAACTCCCATGACCCTCCTGATGGACGAGATAGCGCTCGCCACCGCCCGGCTCGCCGAGGCGGGTGTGCCCTCACCGCGAACCGACGCTGAGGAGATCGCGGCGTTCGTCCATGGCGTGCGGCGTGGCCAGCTCCACACGGTGCCCGATTCGGAGTTCGACGCGCTGTTCTGGGAGGGCATCGCGCGGCGCGAGGCACGGGAGCCGTTGCAGCACATCACCGGGCGCGCCTACTTCCGTTATCTGTCGCTGGAGGTCGGTCCGGGCGTCTTCGTGCCCCGTCCCGAGACCGAGGTGGTTGCGGGCTGGGCGATCGACCGGCTACGCGAGATGGACGTCGCGTCCCCGGTCGTGGTCGACCTCGGCACCGGCTCGGGGGCCATCGCCCTGTCGATCGCCCAGGAGGTCGCGCTCGCCCAGGTACACGCGGTCGAAGTCGATCCGGTGGCGTACGGCTGGGCCAAGCAGAACATCGTGGAGCATGGTCAGGGCCGCGTGTCCCTCCACCCCGAGGATCTCGCCGACTGCCTTCCCGAGCTCGACGGCCAGGTGGACCTGGTCGTCTCCAACCCGCCATACATCCCTCCGGGGGCCGTGCCACGCGATCCCGAGGTGCGCGACTACGATCCGTCCCGCGCCCTGTACGGCTCGGGGGAGGACGGTCTTGACGAGGTACGCGCGGTCGAGCGTACGGCCCGGCGGTTACTGCGTCCCGGCGGCCTGGTGGCCGTCGAGCACGCCGACCAGCAGGGATCGGCCGTCTACCTCGTGTTCTCCGAGGAACGTGGCTGGCGGGACGCTCGCAACAACGCCGATCTCGCCAACCGCGATCGTTTCGTCACGGCACGATTCGGCCAGGAATAGGGGCCCGCGCACCGGTCACCCGGCGCCGGGGCCCCACCCACTTGGGAGGATGAGAAGTCGTGAGTCGACGCTATGACTCTTCGAACATAGAGGAGCGTGCCGCAGGGCTGGCCGACGCGGCGTCGGCCATCCGGGCCGGCGAGCTCGTGGTCATACCGACGGACACGGTCTACGGCATCGGGGCCGACGCCTTCACCCCGTCGGCGGTCGCCGACCTGCTGGAGGCCAAGGGGCGCGGCAGAGACATGCCCGTCCCCGTCCTGGTCGGCACCGTCCGCGCGGCGGCCGCCCTGGTCGAGGATCTCGGCACGTACGGGCAAGATCTGATCGACTCGTTCTGGCCGGGCCCGCTGACGCTGGTCTGCCGGGCGAGCCGCTCGCTCAACTGGGACCTCGGCGACTCCAAGGGCACGGTCGCGATCCGGATGCCGCTGCACGCGGTCGCGCTGGAGTTGCTCAAGGAGACCGGGCCCATGGCGGTGAGCAGCGCCAACCGGTCCGGCGCGCCGCCCGCGACGACCGCGGCGGACGCCGAGGAGCAGCTGGGGGAGTCGGTCACGGTCTACCTCGACGGCGGCGCGTGCGCCGACAACACGCCTTCCACGATCATCGACCTGACGACGCCCGTGCCCCGGGTGCTGCGCAAGGGCGCCATCTCGGTCGAGAAGCTGCGGAGCGTGATCGGGTACGTCGCGACGGACGCCGACCCGGAGCCGGAGCCGGAGAAGTCGGAGCCTGATAAGTCGGAAGTGTCCGACAAGGCCGACCTCACCGGGACTGATCTCACGGATAAGAGCGACCTCGCGAACAAGAGTGACCTCACCGACAAGGCGGACCTCGCCGACAAGGATGATCTTGCGGACAAGGGTGACCTGATCGGGAAGGTCGACCAGGCTGACAAGCCGGATCAGGCCGACGACAAGCCCGAGACGGTCGGCAAGGGCGACGGGCCGGTCGTGAGCGATCCCGCGGAGAAGATCGACCGAGCCGGCCCGGCCGACTCGGGGACGCCCGAAAAGTTCGGCCCGGCGGACGCCACGAAGAAAGACGGCTGACGCTGCGCGGGGACGCGTGTGGCGGCGCCTGGGCCACGGCTCGTGCGCCGCTCCCTTCCCTCGTGACTCATGCCGTATGGCTATCGTCGAGGCGTACAGGCGGTACGTCTCAGTACCGTGATGTGCGTCTGTGCTCTTGAGCGACGGGCTGGAGCGAGGGAGCATAGCTGCGAGCGGGCGAGAGCCCTCTCTGACGCGGACCAGGGGGAGCGGCGATCCACGAGCACCGGGAGACGCCCATGGGCAAGCTGGACGGAATGGACCCGAAGCTGGTCCGTGACCTGTTGGCAGAGGTCGGGCGTGCGGGCACGCAGATGCGCACCGTCGAGTCCCGCATCACCCAGCTGACGAGCGCGGCCGGTCTTTCGGTCCCGGCGACCCACAGGCCCGCCCAGGTGGCGGACGCGGGAGACACGCTGGTCAAGGATGTCGGAGCCCGGCTCGTCCTTCTGGAGAAGAAGGAAAAGCAGAACGATCCGGTGACCGGCCCCAAGGGCATGAAGCCGACCGCGCCTGACAAGCAGGACTCGAAGGCTAAGGACGACAAGTCCGAAAAGGGTGATAAGTCTGACAAGGCCAACAAGGATGGCACTCCCACCTCCGACACCCAGGACGGGTCGCACAAGCAAGACGCCCCGAAGTCCGACAAGGGCCAGGCACCCAAGGCCGACAAGCCGGACAAGGACCACACCCCGAAGTCCGACAAGGACGACGCCCCCAAGGCTGACAAGAGCGACCCAAGCAAGAACGACAGAGACAAGCACGACACCCCGAAGGCCGACAAGGATCACACTCCCAAGGCTGAAAAGGACCCGGCTCCCAAGGCCGACGGGCAGGACAAGACCCACAAGGTGGAGTCTCCGCAGGCCGAAAAGCCCGAGAAGCACGAGTCTCCCAAGGCCGACCAGTCCGATCCGTCCCCGAAGGCCGACAAGCCGGACAAGCACGAGGCGCCCAAGGGCGACACCTCGGACCCCAGTCCGAAGGCCGGCAAGCCGGACCACACGCCCAAGCCCGAGCATTCCGACAGGCAGGACGCCCCGCAGGCGGATAGGCCCGACAAGCAGGACGCTAACAAGATCGACGGCTCGGACCCCAGCCCGACGGCTGAAAAATCCGACCCCGCCCCCAAGGCCGATCCTGCTCCCCAGGCTGATCCGGCGCCTACGGGCGATTCGACGCCTCACGCTGATTCCGCACCCCCGGCTGATCCGGCGCCTACGGGAGATTCGGTTCCGCAGGCTGATCAGGCGCCTACGGGGGACTCCGCTCCTAACGGTGATTCCGCGCCCAAGGCTGATTCGGTTCCTACGGGGGATCAGTCGCACGTCGTGCCTTCGGGTGGGGCCGATGGGCAGCTGGATACGCCGAACGCTGACAATCCCAACGACATCGACACCACGCAGGAGCGCACGCGGGTGATCGACGTCGACGGTGTGAGGGTCGTCGAGGTCACCATGAAGCCGCCCAGCGCGGAGCATCTCCACTGGCTGACCCAGAACATGGACAAGATCCCCCCGCTGGAACAGCCGGTGGTCGTCCCTCCCGACGGGGCCGCGCCTGGTCATCCACACGCGGACGGGCCCGTGGGCTACATCCAGCCTGACGACCCGTCCGGCTCGGCCAAGCCGTCCGCCCCCCTCGCCCCGGATTCGGGTGGAGACGCGACAGAGCAGGGCCTCGCGGCGCCTCAGGCCGCCGTCCAGCCCGGTCAGCACGTCCAGTCAGGGGTTTACGCCCCCGGCGATGAGGCGGCCCGGAACGGCGCTTACAGCGGCGGCCGCGGGGACGTCGAGACGGGTTCCGTCGAGGTCGGCGGCGCCTTCCCGTCGCATGGTCCCGGTTCGCCGGCCGGGTGGCGGGAAGAGTCCGAGTCGCCGCCGGACGGGTGGGGTTCGAGCTCGTCGTCCGAGGCCGCGGGCGACGTGACATCGCCGTCCGGTTCGTAGAGGAGGGCCGCCCGAGATGTATGCCGACCCGCCGGCGCCGAAGCCGCTCCAGCCCGGGGAGACGCCGCCCGCGTCGTCCTCGTCCGACCCGTTCAGCCCGGACGGCCAGGCGAGCAACTGGAGGTTCAACCCCGAGTACCAGAAGCTCGTGGACCTCTGGCAGCAGACGCAGCCGTTGCTCGAAGGGCTCACCACCTCGCTGGACAAGGCGTACCAGATGGCCCGCAGCCGGGACGTCTGGGACGCGCCGGTCGCCGAGCGGTACGTCCAGGACATGACCGAGTGGCGCAACCGTCTCGGCATGTACCGCCAGGCCGTGCTGACCGCGATCAGCGACCAGGCGGCGGACACCCCCCGCTGGGTGCCGACCGCGTCCACCGCTCCCCACGCCTACAGCTGATCACCGCCCCGGGAGCCCTGGGAGCCCCCGGAAGTCCTCAGAAGCGCGGTGACCTGGCATGACGAGGCATACAGTGGGGAGATCGGTGGTCCTTACCGCACGCGTTTCCGCGCGGGGGAAAGGAGTGGTGAGCGAGCCATGCACGCTAAAGGACGCGGCCACGAGCGCGCTGATGACTTCTACGGGCCTGATTTCTCCGAGCTTCAGGGGGAAGATCCGGAGATCGCCCAGATTCTGCTCGACGAGCTCGGGCGGCAGCGCGGCGGCCTCCAGCTGATCGCCAGTGAGAACTTCGCCTCGCCCGCCGTGATCGCGGCGCTGGGCTCGACGCTCACCAACAAGTACGCCGAGGGGTACCCCGGTCGTCGTTACTACGGCGGCTGCGAGGTGGTCGACCGCGCAGAGCAGCTCGCCATCGACCGGGCGAAAGCGCTGTTCGGGGCCGATCATGCCAATGTCCAGCCCCATTCGGGCTCGTCGGCCAACCTGGCGGCCTACGCGGCGCTGCTCCAGCCGGGCGACACCATGCTCGCGATGGAGCTCTCCCACGGCGGCCACCTGACCCACGGCTCCAAGGTGAACTTCTCCGGGCGCTGGTTCGACGTCGTGGCGTACGGGGTGCGGCGCGACACCGAGACCATCGACTACGACGAGGTCCGCGAGCTCGCGGTCCTGCACCAGCCCAAGCTGATCATCTGCGGCGCCACGGCCTATCCGCGGCTCATCGACTTCACGGTGTTCCGCGGCATCGCCGACGAGGTGGGGGCCTGGCTGCTCGTGGACGCCGCGCACACGATCGGCCTGGTGGCGGGGGGCGCCGTCCCCTCGCCCGTGCCGCACGCCGACGTGGTGACGTTCACGACGCACAAGGCTCTGCGCGGGCCGAGGGGCGGCGGCATCCTGTGCACGGCGGAGCTGGCCGGAAAGATCGACCGGGCGGTGTTCCCGTTCGTCCAGGGCGGCCCGCTGATGCACGCCATAGCGGCCAAGGCGGTGGCCTTCGGCGAGGCGGGGCGGCCCGCGTTCCGCGCGTACGCCGAGCAGGTCGTCGCCAACGCCCGCGCGCTGACCGACGCGCTCGCGGGCGAGGGCATGCGCCCGGTCTCCGGCGGCACCGAGACCCATCTCGCGCTGATCGACCTGCGCGGCTTCGGGGTGACGGGTGCGGCGGCCGAGCGGAGCTGCGCCCGTGCGAAGATCACACTCAACCGCAACGCGATCCCGTACGATCCCGAGCCGCCCACGGTGACATCCGGCATCCGCGTCGGCACCCCGTGCGTGACGACGCAGGGCATGGGGGTGACGGAGATGAAGGAGATCGCCTCGATGGTCGCTCAGGCCGTGCGCGACGAGGGTGCGGTAGCGTCGGTGGCCGAGCGGGTGACGCAGCTCACCCGGGGTCATCCAGCGTATCCACGCGGTTAATGTGCTGTTCTGTGCAGTTTTCCGGTCACAACTGACCGGACAATCCGGGAAACTAGGTTCGTGCGCGAATACACTCTCATAGCGCTGGTAGCAGCGGCGGTCACGTATCTGCTGGTCCCGCTGGTCAGGGTTTTCGCGCTGCGCATCGGCGCCGCGCCGGAGATCCGCGAGAGAGACGTGCACACGGTCCGCACCCCGCGCCTCGGTGGCCTGGCGATGTACGCCGGCATGCTGGCAGGGCTGTTCGTCGCGAGCCGGCTCGACCACATCGGCCCGAAACTGGCCGATTCCCGGATGGGCGACGGCAAGACCGTCATCGCGCTGGCCCTCGCGGGCGGCGTGATCGTGCTGATCGGCTTCCTCGACGACTGGTGGGGGATGGACGCCTTCATCAAGCTCGGGGGGCAGATCGCCGCCGCCGGGCTGCTGGTCGCGTTCAAGCTCACCCTTTTGTGGGTTCCCCTGCCCAACGGCAACACGATCAGCCTCGACAGCACGCTGCAAACGATCATCACCATGCTGATCGTCGTCGTCGCCATCAACGCGGTGAACTTCGTGGACGGCCTCGACGGCCTCGCGGCCGGCATCGTCTGCATCGCCGCGCTGGCGACGTTCGCGTGGACCATCGCGCTCACCGACAGCATGGACCAGGGCCGCCTCAGCGTCACGGCGGCCATCACCGCCATCCTGATCGGGATGTGCCTCGGATTCCTGCCGCACAACTTCCATCCCGCCAAGATCTTCATGGGCGACACGGGCGCGATGCTGATCGGCCTGGTGCTCGCGACCTCGGTGGTCACGGTGACCGGCACGGTCGACTACACCGGCGCCGCGGGCGACATCAACCGGTTCCCCGTCGTCCTGCCGATCCTGCTTCCGCTTGCGGTGATGGTGCTCCCGCTGGCCGACCTCATCATGGCGGTGGTGCGGCGCACCTCGTACGGGAAGTCGCCCTTCGCGCCCGACCGTGGTCACCTGCACCACCGGCTGCTGCAGGTGGGCCACTCCCACCGGCGCACCGTCCTCATCATGTACGCGTGGACGTTCCTGTTCGCCGCGACCGTCGTGGGCCTGTCGGTCGGCGGCGTGCCGCTGATCGTCTTCCCCGTCGTCGTGCTGCTCGCGCTGGTCGTGCTGGTGATGATGGGCCTGCCGCTCTGGCGTTCAGGCCGGGGCGGCCGCGGCGGGGGCTCCCACGCCTCGGGTCGCCGGGGGCCCGCGCCCGATTCCGGCCCGGCCGCGGACGACCCCCCGGTGCCCGGCGCGGCGACCAGTTCCCGTGCCTCCGCGGCGGCGGGCTGATCCCGCCGTTCCCCTTGATCACCGGTTGGTCCACCAGGTCCCCCAAGCCGGGATGGCGGATCGTCGATTCATCGGTCTACCTGCACGAAAGCCCAGGTAAAGGCACCCATTCCTGAGCTTGTGATACCTTTCACTAGCAAGGGGCGGGCAGGGCTCGCCTCGCAAGGTAGCAATCGCTCGCTTGACAACTGTTTCTTGGAGCACCGATGCAGGCCAACGACGTTCGCGCGCTCAAAAGCGCGGCTGTACCCACCATTGCGGTCGGGCTGGTTGTCGTGGTCGTGTCCGCGCTGATGGCCGGAACCAAGGGTGCGCTGGGAGCGGCGATCGGGGTCGTCGTGGTCGCCGCGTTCTTCACCGCCGGCCTCGTGGCCGTCACCTGGGCGGGCCGGGTCTCGCCGCAGCTGATGATGCTGGCCGCCGTGCTGGGCTACCTGGTCAAGGTCATCCTGCTGATGGTGCTGCTGAGCTCCTTCGCCGACGCCACCGCCTTCACGCCGCGTGCCCTCGGATGGGGCGTCGTCATCTGCACGATCGTGTGGACGATCGGCGAGGTGCGGGCCTTCCTGAAACTCAAAATGCTGTACGTCGACCCCGACGCCAAGGTTCCCGGACAGGGCGGTCGATGATGAGCGTAAGATTCCCCGGGGCCGGTGTGGGGTCCGATATGACTAGTCCCCTGCCCGCCTGCTATCGTCGTGCCCGCGATGAGCGAGCAGCGCAAGCCCGAGGAAGACGGCCGCGACTTCGCCAATGCCGCCTGGTCCGTCCCGAGCACACTGATCGCCGGGATGCTGGTCTGGGGCGGTGTCGGCTGGTTGCTGGACCGTTGGACCGGCGTGGGCGCGTTTTTCCCGATAGGCGTCATCCTCGGGGTCGTGCTCGCCGTCTACCTGGTCTATGTGAAGTACGGCCGCTGAGCGCGCCGACCACATCCCGCAGTCTTCTGTTGATCCACCATCTTGGAGGGAACGCCGCGTGAGCGCGCTGACGGTCCTCGCCGACGGAGAGTTCGAAGCCCCGGGGCCTTCGATCTTCAACTTCCCCCCGCTCTGGCCAGGCGCCCCGGAATGGGCGTCGAAGCCCGCCTTGCTCGCCGTCGCCGGCGCGCTCATTGTCTGCGCGCTCGGGTGGGCCGCCTTCTCCAGGCCGAAGCTCGTGCCTCGCGGCATGCAGAACATGGGTGAGCTCGGTTACCTCTTCGTCCGCGACCAGGTGGCCCGCCCGTTCCTGGGCAAGGACGCCGAGCGCTGGATGCCGCTGCTGCTCTCTTTGTTCTTCCTGATCCTCCTCTACAACGTCTTCGGTGTCGTGCCGTTCGTCCAGATTCCGATCGCGTCGCACATCGCTTTCCCGTTCGTCTTCGCGATCACGATCTACGTGATCAAGATCTACCTGGGGATCAAGCACCAGGGGCTCGTCGGCTACTTCAAGAACATGATGTTCCCGCCGGGGCTGCCCAAGCCGATCTACCTGCTGCTGGCTCCGATCGAGTTCCTCTCGAACCTGATCATCGCGCCGTTCACTCACGCCGTCCGACTCTTCGCCAACATGTTCGCCGGTCACATGCTGCTGGCGTTCTTCAGCGCGGTCGGATTCTGGTTCCTCTTCGAGAGGTTGACCGTCACCGGCGCCGCGGTCGGCGTCCTCGGTGTGGTGATGACCATCGTCATGACCGGGTTCGAGATCTTCATCGAGTTCCTGCAGGCGTTCCTCTTCACGATGCTGGCCGCGATGTACATCGGCGGCTCGCTGCACCCCGAGCACTGAGTCTCTCCACTGACCTGGTACTGACCGGTGAATCTTCACCGGCCGACAAGTAAAGGAAAGCATCACAATGAGCCTTCTCGCTGAGGTCTCCGGCAACGTCACCGCCATCGGCTATGGTCTCGCCGCCATCGGCCCCGGCATCGGCGTCGGCATCATCTTCGGTCAGGGCGTGCAGGCGATCGCCCGCCAGCCCGAGGCCTACGGCCTGATCCGCCAGAACATGCTGCTGGGCTTCGTCCTCACCGAGGCGCTGGCCCTCATCGGTCTGGTCGCGCCGTTCATTTTCCAGGGCATCAAGTAACGCGAACAACCCCTGACGAAAGGCTGCAGCCATGACTCTGGGAGCCAAGCTCCTCGCCGCGGAAGCGGAGAATCCGCTCATCCCGCATGCTTACGAGCTCATCGTCGGCGGCTTCGCGTTCCTGGTCGTCTTCATCGTCGTCGGCAGGATCCTCACCCCGCGCATCCAGAAGACGCTGGAGGAGCGGACCGAGGCCATCGAAGGTGGCATCAAGAAGGCCGAGGACGCCCAGGCCGAAGCCCAGCGCACGCTGGAGGAGTACAAGGCCAAGCTGAACGAGGCACGTCACGAGGCCGCCCGCATGCGGGAAGAGGCTCGTGAGCAGGCCGCGCAGATCAAGGTCGAGCTCCGTGAAGAGGCCCAGGCCGAGGCCCGGCGCCTGGTCGAGGCGGCGCACGCGCAGATCGAGGCCGACCGCCAGCAGGCGTTCGCCCAGCTGCGCGGTGAACTGGGTCGCCTCGCGACCGAGCTCGCCGGCCGCATCGTCGGGGAGTCGCTCGAAGACGAGACCCGGCAGAGCCGTGTCGTGGACCGGTTCCTTGAGGAGCTCGAGTCCGCGGGCGGGGCGGCGGTGCGCTGATGAGGGGCCTGAGCCGCACCTCGTTCGGCGCCGTCGAAGAGCGTTTCAACGCGGTGGCCGCGACGGCGGACCTCGGCCGCCTGGCCGAGGACCTGCACGGCGTCGCCGTCCTGCTCGACCGTGAGCACGGGCTCCGGCGCAACCTCGCCGACCCCGCCCGTTCCGCGGAGCAGAAGGCCGAGGTCCTGCGGTCCCTGCTGGGCGGCAAGATCAGTGACGCCGCCCTGGAGACGGTCGTCGCGGCCGTCTCCGCCAAGTGGTCCAGGTCAGCCGACCTCTCGGACGCGCTGGAGCGGCTCAGCGTCATCGCCTCGGCCGCCGAGGCCGAGTCCCAGGGCAGGCTCGACGACGTGGAGGACGAGCTTTTCCGGTTCGGCCGCATCGTCGAGGCGAACCCCTCGCTGCGCCTGGCGCTGGTCGACCCGGCCGTTCCGGGCGAGGCCAAGCGGCAACTGCTCGCCGACCTGCTCGGCGACCGGGTCGCGCCGTCCTCGCTGCGACTGATCACCCAGCTCGCGCTGCACCCGCGAGGACGTAGCTTGGAACGAGGGCTGGACACCTACATCCAGCTCGTCGCGGAGCAGCGGCAACAGCTTGTCGCCGTGGTGCGGAGCGCGGTTCCGCTGAGCGACGGCCAGAGGGAGCGTCTCGCGACCTGGCTGCGCACCACGTACGGTCGTGACATCCACCTGAACACCGAGGTGGATCCGCGGGTGCTGGGTGGATTCTCGGTCAGGCTCGGCGACGAGTTGATCGACACCACGATCGCAGGACGTATTGAAGATGTCCGCCGCCGGTTGGCCGGCTAGCAGTGTCGAGGCGGCCGATGATTAGGGAGACTGAGAAGAGATGGCGGAGCTGACGATCCGGCCGGACGAGATCCGGGACGCGCTTGAGCGGTTCGTTCAGGCGTACGAGCCGGAAGGCGGGGCGCGGGAGGAGATCGGGACCGTCGTCGACGCCGGCGACGGCATCGCCCACATCTCCGGCCTTCCCTCGGCGATGGCGAACGAACTGCTCGAGTTCGAGGACGGTACGCGCGGTCTGGCGCTGAACCTGGACGTCCGGGAGATCGGCGTCGTCGTCCTCGGCGACTTCAGCGGTGTCGAGGAGGGCCAGTCGGTCCGCCGGACGGGCGAGGTCCTGTCCGTGCCGGTCGGGGACAACTTCCTCGGCCGCGTGGTCGACCCGCTGGGCAACCCCCTGGACGGCAAGGGCACCATCGAGGCCGAGGGGCGCCGTCCCCTCGAAGTCCAGGCGCCCTCGGTCGTCCAGCGTCAGCCGGTGAAGGAGCCGCTGCAGACCGGCCTCAAGGCGATCGACGCCATGACGCCGATCGGCCGCGGCCAGCGCCAGCTGATCATCGGTGACCGCGGTACGGGCAAGACCGCGATCGCCGTGGACACGATCCTCAACCAGCGCGAGAACTGGGCCACCGGCGACCCGTCGAAGCAGGTTCGCTGCGTCTACGTCGCGGTCGGCCAGAAGGGTTCCACGATCGCGCAGGTCAGGGCCCGCCTGGAGGAGGCGGGCGCGATGGAGTACACCACCATCGTCGCCGCCCCCGCCTCGGACCCGGCCGGTTACAAGTACCTCGCGCCCTACACCGGTTCGGCCATCGGCCAGCACTGGATGTACCAGGGCAAGCACGTTCTCATCGTCTTCGACGACCTGACCAAGCAGGCCGACGCCTACCGCGCCGTGTCCCTGCTGCTGCGCCGTCCGCCGGGCCGTGAGGCGTTCCCCGGCGACGTCTTCTACTTGCACTCGCGTCTGCTGGAGCGCTGCGCCAAGCTCTCCGACGACCTCGGCGCGGGATCGATGACCGGTCTTCCGATCATCGAGACGAAGGGCAACGACGTCTCGGCGTTCATCCCGACCAACGTCATCTCCATCACCGACGGTCAGTGCTTCCTGGAGACCGACCTGTTCAACGCGGGTGTCCGTCCGGCGATCAACGTCGGTGTCTCGGTCTCCCGAGTCGGCGGTTCTGCGCAGATCAAGGCGATGCGCAAGGTCGCCGGCACGCTGCGCCTGTCGCTGTCGCAGTACCGCGACCTGGAGGCCTTCGCGGCCTTCGCCTCCGACCTGGACGCGGCCTCCCGCGCCCAGCTGGAGCGCGGCGCCCGCCTGGTCGAGCTGCTCAAGCAGCCGCAGTACACCCCGTACCCTGTGGAGAAGGAAGTCGTCTCCGTCTGGGCCGGCACCAGCGGCGAGCTCGACGACGTACCGCTGGAGGACGTGGCCCGCTTCGAGGCCGAGTTCCTTGAGTACCTCTCGTCGCAGTACAAGGGCGTCCTCGACAGCATCCGCGAGACCAAGGACCTGAACGACGACACGGTCACGACCCTCAAGGACGCGATCACGGAGTTCAAGAAGACGTTCCAGACGTCGTCCGGCGAGCTGCTGGTCCAGGACGAGCCGGTCGAGGCGCTCACGGCGGACGAGGTCGGCCAGGAGAAGATCGTGAAGCACGTCCGCAAGACCGAGAAGAAGTAGCTCATGGGTGCCCAGCTAAGACTGCTGCGGCGGCGGATCAGGTCGGTCAAGTCCACGGCGAAGATCACCCGCGCCCAGGAGCTCATCGCCTCGTCCCGCATCATCAAGGCGCAGCAACGCATGGAGGCGGCCGTACCGTACGAGCGCGAGATCACTCGCGCGGTGTCGGCCGTCCTCAGCAACACGGCGGAGGTCGACCACCCGCTGACGGTCGCCAAGGAGCGTCCGGCCACGGCCGGCGTGCTGATCGTGACCAGCGACCGCGGTTTCGCCGGAGGCTTCAACGCCAACATCCTGCGCGAGGCCGAGGCGCTGGCCGGTCACCTGCGTGGCCGCAACGTGGAGATGAAGCCGTTCGTCGTCGGCCGCAAGGGCATCGGATGGCACCGCTTCCGCGGCAGGGAGATGAGCGGGGAGTGGTCGGGGTTCTCCGACAACCCGCTCTACGCCCACGCCAAGGAGATCGGCGACGCGCTGGTCAGCGCCTTCGCGGACGAGAACGGGATCGACGAGATCCACGTCGTGTACACCCAGTTCGTCTCGATGCTGACGCAGGAGGTGCAGGTCAAGCGGATCCTGCCGCTCGAGGTGGAGGAGACCACCGAGGAGCCGGCCGAGGGCCCGCTGCCGTACTACGAGTTCGAGCCGACCGCGGGTGAGGTGCTGAACCAGCTCCTTCCCCGCTACATCGAGTCGCGCATCTACAACGCGCTGCTCCAGTCGGCCGCCTCGGAGCACGCCTCCCGCCGCAGGGCGATGAAGTCGGCGACCGACAACGCCAACGAGCTCATCAGCACCTTCACCCAGCAGATGAACCAGGCTCGCCAGGCCGAGATCACCCAGGAAATCAGTGAGATCGTCGGTGGCGCCAACGCGCTCGCCGACGCCTCAGCGGGGAAAGAGTGAGAAACCACAATGACTGTTGAGACCGTCGCGACCGCCGTAGGTCGTGTGGCCCGCGTCACGGGTCCCGTCGTCGACGTGGAGTTCCCCGTCGAGGCGATGCCCGAGATCTACAACGCCCTGACCACCGAGGTCACCCTCGGCGAGGACACCAAGCTGCTGACCATGGAGGTCGCCCAGCACCTGGGTGACAACCTGGTCCGCGCCATCTCCATGCAGCCCACCGACGGCCTCGTGCGCGGCGCCGTCGTGAGCGACACCGGCGGCCCCATCTCGGTGCCCGTCGGCGACGTCGTCAAGGGCCACGTGTGGAACACCCTCGGCGAGGCGCTGGACACCCCCACCTCCTCGCTCCAGATCACGGAGCGCTGGGGCATCCACCGTCCCTCTCCGGCGTTCGACCAGCTGGAGTCGCGCACCGAGATGCTGCCCACCGGCATCAAGGTCATCGACCTGCTCACCCCGTACGTCAAGGGTGGCAAGATCGGCCTGTTCGGCGGCGCGGGTGTCGGCAAGACCGTTCTGATCCAGGAGATGATCCGCCGGGTCGCGCTGAAGTTCTCCGGTACGTCGGTTTTCGCCGGCGTCGGCGAGCGCACCCGTGAGGGCAACGACCTCTGGCTGGAGATGGAGGAGGCGGACGTCCTCAAGGACACCGCCCTGGTGTTCGGCCAGATGGACGAGCCCCCGGGCACCCGTCTGCGGGTCGCCCTCTCCGCGCTGACCATGGCGGAGTACTTCCGTGACGTCGAGAAGCAGGACGTGCTCCTGTTCATCGACAACATCTTCCGCTTCACCCAGGCCGGTTCCGAGGTGTCCACGCTGCTCGGCCGCATGCCGTCCGCGGTGGGTTACCAGCCGACCCTGGCCGACGAGATGGGCGTTCTCCAGGAGCGCATCACCTCGACCCGCGGTCACTCGATCACCTCCATGCAGGCGATCTACGTCCCCGCGGACGACATCACCGACCCGGCCCCGCACAACGCGTTCGCGCACCTCGACGCGCAGACCGTTCTGTCGCGGCCGATCTCGGAGAAGGGCATCTACCCCGCGGTGGACCCGCTCGACTCCAGCTCCCGGATCCTCGACCCGCAGATCGTCGGCGAGGAGCACTACCGGGTCGCCCAGGAGACCAAGCGGATCCTGCAGAAGTACCGCGAGCTGCAGGACATCATCGCGATCCTCGGCATCGACGAGCTGTCGGAAGAGGACAAGGTCGTCGTCCAGCGTGCTCGCCGCATCGAGCGCTTCCTCTCCCACCCGATGTACGCCGCCGAGGCGTTCACCGGCCAGCCGGGAGAGTTCGTGCCCGTCGAGGAGACCATCCGCTCCTTCAAGGGCCTGTGCGAGGGCGAGTACGACCACCTGCCCGAGCAGGCGTTCTTCATGGTCGGCGGCATCGACCAGGCCATCGCCAAGGCGAAGGAACTGGCCCGCTGACAACTGGGTGCCGGTACGGCCCGGCCGTACCGGCATTCGAGGAAGGTTTGTGATGGCAAAGCTCCGCATCGGCGTCGTGTCGCCGGAACGCGAGATCTGGTCCGGCGAGGCCGACATGGTGATTGCCAAGACCGTGGACGGCGAGATCGGTATTATGCCGAATCATGCGCCCGTGCTGGGTGTCCTCGTAGAGGGCGGTGTCCTCCGCGTGAAGCGCGCGGAGGGAGGCGACATCGTCGCCGCCGTCCACGGCGGGTTCATCTCGGTGGCCAACAACGACGTGTCGGTTCTGGCAGAGACGGCCGAGCTCGGGTCCGAGGTCGACGTGGCCGCGGCTCGTGACGCGCTGCAGCGTGCTCTCGCGTCCGTCGACGCCGACGGTGAGGACACCGACGCGCAGATCGAGGCCAAGCGCGCCAGGGCCAGGCTGCGTGCCGCCGGCGAAGAGGTCTGACCGACAGCGAACATGAAAGTGGGGGGCGACGATGGCGGCGCTGGACATTCTGATAAGCGTTGTGGTGATCGCCGTCCTCCTGTTCCTCCGCGGGCTCGTGCTCGCACGATCGCGGGGGAACGTCGTATGTAGCCTCCGCACGGGAGACCGCGCCTGGAGGAGTGGGGTGGCCCGCTATGCGGGCGGAGAGCTCCACTGGATCCCGTTTCTCGGACTGCGACTGAGGCCGCGCCACGCCATCGCGAGGCGCGGCCTCACCGTTTCCACCCGTCGTCCCCTCGTCGGCGAGGAGGGCCCCGCCGGCTACTGGACCGTCGACTGCGCGGGAGTCTCGCTCGCGATGAGCGAGGACGCCCTCACCGGCTTCCTGGCCTGGGTCGAGTCCGCCCCGCCCAGCGCCCACCTCGACGCGGCGTAGGGGCCCCAGGGGCCGCCTACCGGGTGCCGCCGGGCTTCCAGAGGAGCTCCTCGCCGTTCGCGGCCGTGCGGCAGATGATGAACATCAGGTCGCTCAGACGGTTGAGGTACTTCGCGGTGAGCGGGTTCACGTCGTCATGGACCTCCAGCGCCGACCACGTGGTGCGCTCGGCCCGCCGTACGATCGTGCGGGCCACGTGCAGGAGTGCCGGACCTGGCGCGCCGCCGGGGAGGATGAAGCTGCGCAGCGGCGTCAGCTCCGCGTTGAACCGGTCGCACTGCGTCTCCAGCCACTCGATGTAGGACGGCTCCACCCGCAGCGGGGGGAACTCCGGGTTCTCCGTCACGGGCGTACACAGGTCGGCTCCGACGTCGAACAGCTCGTTCTGCACCCGGGCCAGCACCTCCGCGATCTCGGTGGGGAGACCGCCCAGCGCCATGGCCACGCCGATGGCGGCGTTCGCCTCCTCGACGTCGGCGTACGCGGCCAGCCGGGGATCGGTCTTCCGCGTGCGGCTCATGTCGCCGAGCGTCGTGGTGCCGTCGTCCCCGGTGCGGGTGTAGATCTTGGAGAGCACCACCGGCTTGTCGTTGTCAGCTCGCGTCATGCCGCCCAGCGTAACGGCCGCCCTGAGACGGCCTCCGCCCGGTTTCGTCCCTGAAGAGGCATAGGTAGCGGAAGGGTGGGCAAGGGTCTGAGGCGGCCTGTCATGGTCGCCGGCCAAGAGGAGGCGGCATGCAACGCCGGAGCGGTCCGGGACACCAGGTCGTCAGCGTCGGGTCGCGTCTCGACGCGGGCACGGTCGCCAGGTTGCGTCCGCGCCTGCACGACGCGGTCGACTCGGGCGACGGTGACATGATCGTCGATCTCTCCGGCCTTGAGATGATCGACGCCACCGGGCTCGGCGTGCTCGTCGGCACGCACCGCCGCGCGCTACGCGCGGAACGCCGCCTCGTCCTGCGGGCGGTGCCCCCGCGTGTCATGCGGCTGCTGGCCGTCACCCGGTTGCACCGGGTGCTCGCGGTCGAGCTTCCGGCCGCCGCGGCCGTCGCCTGAACGGCGCCTGTATGGGGCCTGTACGGGGCCTGATCGGCGCTCAGGGGCCAGATGGGCGCGCCGGAGGGTCAGGCGCCGAAGGAGCGCCGGAAGATGTGGACGGCGGTCTCGACGAGGTGGTCCAGGGGCGGCGTGGTAGGGGCCAGGACCCACTCGATCAGAAGCTCCTGGATGGCGCCCACCATCCCGAGGGCGAGAAGGTGGGTCCTTTCCGGCAACCCGCCCGGCAGGTCTCCCAGGGTCTCTTCGATCATCTGGGTGAAGCCGGTCACCGCGCGCTGCCGGTGGACGGTGAGGATGTCACCGGCGCGCCGCACCTCAAGGTGCATGATCCGGGCGCGCCGGGGGTCGCGGGTGACGAAGGCGATGTACTCGCGGATGCCCGCCTGGATCCGGCTGTCGGCGTCGGGAGGAGCCTCCCCGATGGCCTTGGCGACCGCGAGGAGGGTCTCGCCGACGCAGCGTTCGTAGACCGCCCGCATCAGGTCCTCGCGCCCGGTGAAACATTCGTAGAAGGCGCGGTTCGAGATGCGTGCGGCCGCGCACAATCGTTCGATCGTGGTCGCGGTGAACCCCGCGCCGGCGAACAGTGTGTACGCGGCGGTCAGCAACCGCTCCCTGCGGTCGGCTAATCGCTGCTCCGCGGTCATTCCCCGGTAGTCGCGTCCCGTCGCCACTGCACACCTCGCGTCCTGCTGGCCCCGTAGGAACCCATCATTATGGACGCAAGATCGTTTTTGGGGAAGTATCGGGACAACTAGCTCTTACGCCGACCGTGGAGAAAGGTGACCATTTTCACGAGTCGGTCCAGGTCAGCGGGGTTTCGGGTGAAGGACGTCAGATTCATACCCGGTATGGCGAAACGCTGCCTGGAGATCGCCTTCGGCCGGGCGAACTCGCGCAACCCGTCCGCGCCGTGGATGCGCCCGAACCCCGACTCGCCCACACCGCCGAAGGGCAGCGAGGGCACGCCCGCGAAGGAGATGACGGAGTTGATCGCCGTCATGCCCGTGAGCATCGCGCGGGCGAGCTCCATGGCCCGGCGGGTGTCGCCCGAGAAGATGGTGCCGCCGAGGCCGTAGGCGACGGCGTTGGCCTTCTCCAGCGCCTCCTCGACCGTGGCCACCTTCCTGACGGTGATCGTCGGCCCGAAGGTCTCCTCGCGCACCGCGCTGGAGTCCTCGGGGACGTCCGTGAGCACCACAGGGTCGACGTACGGGGGCCGGACGGACTCCGCGCCCCCCACGACGGCCTTCGCGCCCTTGGCGAGGGCGTCGTCGACGTGGCGGCGGATGATGTCGGTCTGGGCGGGCATGGTGATCGGCCCGTAGTCCTGCCCGCCGCGCACGGCTCTCGCCCGCTCGGTGAGCTCGCGCAGGAAGTCGTCGTAGACGCGCTCGACCACGTAGACGCGCTCGACGCCCACGCAGGTCTGGCCGGCGTTGGACATCGCGCCCCACACGGCCGCGTCGGCCGCGGCGGCGAGGTCGGCGTCCACGTCAACGATCAGCGCGTCCTTGCCGCCGCACTCGGCCACCATCGGCGTGAGGTTGGCCGCGCAGGCGGCCATCACCCGCTTGGCCGTGGCGGTCGAGCCCGTGAAGGCGATCTTACGGACGCCCGGGTGCGCGGCGAGTGCGGCACCGGTCTCCCCGAGACCGGTGACCACCTGGAACACCTTGCGCTCCGGGACGCTCCGCGCGAACAGCTCGGCCAGCAGCGCGCCGACCCCGGGGGTGAGCTCGCTGGGCTTGAAGACCACGGCGTTCCCGGCCGCGAGCGCGTACGCGATCGAGCCCATCGGGGTGAACAGGGGGTAGTTCCACGGCCCGATCACGCCGACGACGCCCAGCGGGAGGTACTCCAGGGTGGCGGCGAGGTTGACCCCGATCAGGCCGGAGGAGACCCGGCGCGGGCCGAGGACCTTGCGCGCGTTGCGCGCCGCCCAGTCGAGGTGGGTGATGGCGAGCACCGTCTCCAGGGTGGCGTCGCCGATCGGCTTGCCCGTCTCCTCGTGGATCAGCGTGGCGACGCGCGTGAGGTTCTGGGTCAGGACGGCCTTGAAGTCCAGCAGCCGCCGCTTGCGCCGCTCGAACCCGAGGCCCGCCCACCACCTGGCCGCTTCGGCGGCGCTGTCCACGGCCGCCCGTACGGCCTCGGCGTCGTGGACGGGATGGGTGCCCACGACGGCTCCGGAGGCCGGGTTCAGGGAGTCGAAGGTGCGCTGCTCGGTAGCCGTTGACATGGCGTCTCCTTCTCGGGCCGTTCGCTCCCCGGATCCGGGCTCCCGGACCACGCTGTTCCCCGTTCAGGGGATCTGGAGCCACCCTAGCCCCATCGTTGCGGGGCAAACCATCTCTCGGCGAGCCCCGCGCGGTCCCACCGAGGGGCCGACCCCCCTGTCCAACGTTCGGTGGACAGGGACGCTACGCGGGGGTGCCAAGGGAGCAGTCGGGGGACTCCGGCGGGGCCACGGATTCGTCGAGGTCCGCCAGCAGGGCCGTCCACTCGGCGCCGATGACGTCGAGGTCGTACTTCGCGGCGGTGCCCACGGCGTTCGCGCCGAGCGTGCGGCGGAGCTCCTCGTCCTCGATCAGCCTGTTGATTCCGCCGGCCAGCGCGGCGGCCTTCTTCGAGCGGACGAGCAGGCCGTCGTACCCGTTGGTGATGATCTCCTTCGGGCCGTGCGGGCAGTCGAAGCTGACCACCGGCACACCCTTGCTCATCGCCTCCAGGATCGTCATGCCGAACCCCTCGTAGCGCGAGCTGACGGCGTAGATCGACGACTTGGCCAGCTCCACGCCGATCTCGGGCGTGCTGCCCATGAGGAAGACCTTGCCCGACAGCCCGGCGTCGTCGATGCGGGTCTGGAGCTTCTCCTCACGCTCGGGCGTGCCCCCTCCGTAGATGCGCAGCACCCAGTCGGGATGCGCCTCCGCCACGGTCTTCCAGGCGTTGACCAGCCGGTCGAACCCCTTGGCCCAGACGATGCGGCCGATGCCGACGACGACCTTCTCGTCCAGCGGTGAGACCTCGCCCCCGAGGTCGGGGATGGCGTTGGGGATGCGCAGCAGGCGTCCCGGTGGATGGGACCTCAGCATCTTGGCGTACTGCCTCAGATCAGCCTGGGTGAGCGTGGTGAACGCGTCGAGCCTGCCGTACCGCCTCTTGATCTGGGCCTGGAGGCCGGGCCCGTGGGATTCCAGGGTGACGTGCTCCTGGCCGATGGTGAGGACCTCGGGCGGCGCGAACAGGCTCATGACGAGGTTGAACCCGGGACGGGTCCCGATGACCACGCCACCTCGCAGGGACCGGAGGAATCGGACCAGCCTGAGATCGGTCAGCAGGCTCATGCTGAGATAGGCCTTCTCCTCCTGCGGGACCAGCCTGCTGGGGCGGCGGGAGAGGAACTCCGCGACCCGGCCGCGCGGCACGGTCCTGTCGTCCAGGAAGGACACCTTCACGCCGGGAGGCAGGTCGAAGAATGGATCCTTCGCCGTGCGGATGAGACTGACGATCTCCACCTCGCGCTCCCGTGACAGGTAGGCGGCGAGGTTCAGCACGGTGCGGATCGTGCCACCCATCCCGTAGGCGTGCAGCAGCAGGATCCGGATGGTCCCCGTACTCCGTACCGGTGCCCTGCGCGCCCTCCTCCTGTTCAGCGATTCGAGCAGCCCCAGGGCCGCGCGGGCGAAGGCCTGCCGTCCCCTTGCTAACACGCCAAAGGCTCCTTGCCTGGTGAAGTCATGGTTATGCCCCTCGTGTGTCATATGCCATGTATCGCCGGGAGCATGCCTAATCCGAGGTGAGAGTAGTGAGCCCCATCACCTCGGCAGGTAAGAATTCGGTTAGAGCGCCCCTTACCAACCCCCGCTTGCAATGATCTAGACGACATCGGCACCGGAAACGTTGCACCCGATTTCCACAAATTCGCCGAGTAGTCGGACAACTACCAGTCAGGCGGGGCGTCGGCGGGCAGGCTCGATCTCCGCGAGCGTGACGTGACGCGTGATCGCCCTGTCCGGCGGCTCACCCGGAATCTGGATGTCAGCGCAGGCGAGAGCCCGCGCCGTCCGCTCGGGGAGCCGTTCGACCAGGCGATCAGGGGCGTGCCGGCGCTGCTCGCCTCCCAGGATCGGTCGCCTGTTTGAAACGACTCGACCTGAAGGTTCGCATGCGTGCCATGCGGTACGAGAAGTCGCCGCCCGCGGATTATGGCATGACCATAAATCCGTCATCGCGGAGAAACGGTTTCCTGTGGGGCGAGGGGTTCCGCGGGCTCAGCGCCGCCGAAACCGCCGGAACCGGTCAGAAGAGCGTGTCGGTGCGCTCGATGCCGCGCAGGGCGTCGTAGTCGAGGGTCACGCATCCGATGCCGCGGTCGGTGGCGAGCACCCGGGCCTGCGGCCTGATCTCCTGGGCGGCGAAGACGCCCTTGACGGGCGCGAGCAGCGTGTCGCGGTTGAGGAGCTCCAGGTAGCGCGTGAGCTGCTCGACCCCGTCGATGTCGCCCCGCCGCTTGATCTCGATGGCGACGGTGCCGCCGAACTGGTCGCGGCAGAGGATGTCGACCGGGCCGATCGCCGTGGGGTACTCCCTGCGGATCAGGCTCCAGCCGTCGCCGAGGGTGTGGATGTGCTCGGCCAGCAGCTCCTGCAGGTGGGCCTCGACGCCGTCCTTCTGGAGCCCGGGGTCGACGCCCAGCTCGTGGGACGAGTCGTGGAGGATCTCCTCCATCGTCAGGATGAGCTTCTCGCCCGTCTTGCCATGCGTGACGGTCCAGGTGCCCTCTTCCTCACGGACCTTGCACGGCGGGTTCATCCAGTTGAGCGGCTTGAAGGCCCGGTCGTCCGCATGAATGGAGACCGAACCGTCCGCCTTGATGAGGATCAGCCGGGGCGCCATCGGGAGGTGCGCCGTCAGTCGTCCCACGTAATCCACGCTGCATCGCGCGATGACCAGCCGCATGACCGCCAACCCTACCGCCCGCCCCGGTGGGGCCGGGCGGTCTTCGACGGGCCGCGCGCGGGTGGTCGTCCGGGGGCGTTTTGGGATGACGGCGAGCCCTCTGGGAGACTGGCCGACAACGGACAGGGAGGGCAGGATGGCGCGCGCGTTTGAGACCGTCGGAGTCGTCGGGCTCGGCACCATGGGTGCCGGGATCGCCGAGGTGTTCGCCCGCGCGGGGGTGAGCGTGATCGGCGTGGAGGTCGACGCCGCGGCGCTGGAGCGCGGACGCGGGCACATCCGCAGGTCCACCGACAGGGCGGTGAGCCGGGGCAAGCTGACCGAGGACGAGCGCGACGCGATCGTCGGCCGGGTGACCTTCACCGGCTCTCTGGACGACCTGGCCGGCGCCGACCTGGTGATCGAGGCGATTCCCGAGGTCATGGACTTCAAGCGCGCCCTTTTCACCGACCTCGACCGCATCTGCGGGCCCGGCGCGGTGCTCGCGACGAACACCTCGTCGCTTTCGGTCACCGCGATCGCGGCCACGACCTCCCGACCCGGCCGTGTCATCGGCATGCACTTCTTCAACCCCGCCCCCGTGATGAAGCTCGTCGAGGTCGTCCACACGGTCGTCACCGAGGACGGCCTTGCGGACGACATCGCCGCGCTCGCCCGGCGCCTCGGCAAGACCCCGGTGACCGTGGGCGACAGGGCCGGGTTCGTGGTCAACCGGCTGCTGCTCGGCTACCTCAACCACGCCGCGACGCTGCTGGAGCGCCGCGTGGCGACTCAGGACGACATCGACACCGCGATGAAGCTGGGCGCCGGCCTTCCCATGGGCCCGTTCACGCTGCTCGACCTGATCGGCCTGGACACCTCCCACGAGGTCTGCGAGGTGCTCTTCCAGGAGAGCCGCGACCGCGTGCACGCCCCGGCCCCAATCCTGCGGGAACTGGTCACCGCCGGGCTGCTCGGGCGCAAGACAGGGCGGGGCTTCCACGACTACGAGCGGCCGGGCGCGCGGGCGGGCACCGCCTCCGAGTTCGCGTCCAAGATGGGCGTGACGTCGGTCTGCGTCATGGGCGAGGGCGCGGAGGAGCTGTCGGCCAGGCTGACCACCGCCGGGTTCAAGCCGGGGGAGGCGCAGGACGCCGACGTGGTGATCGCGCTGTCCCGCACCCCGGTGATCGAGCACGCCGTGCGGCTCGCCCACCCCGAGCGCCTGGTCGGGCTTCACCTTGTGGGCGGCGACGTGGCCGAGCTTGTGTCGACGGCGCTCACCTCGCCCGACGTGGCCCTGGCCGCCCACGACCTCGTCAGGGTGCTCGGGCTGACCCCGGTGCCGTGCGCGGACCGTGCCGGGTTCGTGGTCGACGCGCTGCTGTATCCCTATCTCAACGACGCCGTGCGCATGTACGACTCCGGCTACGCCTCCATCGACGACATCGACACCGCGATGAGGCTCGGCTGCGGCTATCCCGCTGGGCCGTTCGAGACGCTGGACGCCATCGGGCTCTCCACCGTGCGCGACGGCCTGCGCGCCCTCTACGCCGAGTACCGCGAGCCCTCCTTCGCGCCCGCTCCGCTGCTCGACCGCCTGGTGACCGCCGGGGTGACGAGTATCCGGGGCCGGTGACGGAAGAACACCTCCGACATCGACGTTTGTGACGTTATGAGTCCCCGCCGCGCCCGCCGTGCCGACCCTTCAGGCAAGGGCCGGCGCGGCGGCGATCCCGCTCGCCCGCTGGACGGCGTTCTTCGCGGGATGGAACGGGTAGAGGACTGGCCGGACGGCGAGTGGAAGGTCCGCAGGGTCTCGGGCGCGGGCGCGGACAAGGTCTACAGATGCCCTGGCTGCGACCACGAGATCCGGCCGGGCCTGCCGCACGTCGTCAGCTGGCCCAACTGGACCGGAGGCGAGGGCGAGCGGCGCCACTGGCACACCGCCTGCTGGAGCAAGCGCGTCGACCGGGGCCCCGGCCGCTCGCGCTACTGAACGGCCCACGCCATGCGGGGAACGGACGACGGACCGCTACTGAACGGCTCGTGGGCCGCCGACGAGAGACCGCTGCACGGCTCGTGGGCGGTGACGAGAGACCGCCATCGGCGCCCGCGAGCCGCCGACGAGAGACCGCCACCGGACGGACGGCTCACGCCCCCGAGCCGCCGACGAGAACCGCTACTTTGAGGAGCCCGCATTGGAGATCCGCTCGTCGACCGTCCTGCCCGCTGTACGGCAGGACATCGAGTTGCACACGGCCGACGGGCTGACGCTGGTGGGCGAGCTGGCGCTCCCCCCGGAGGGCCGCCCGGTCGCCACGCTCATCTGCCTGCACCCGCTCCCCACGGCCGAGGGCATGATGGACAGTCACGTGCTGCGCAAGGCCGCCTACCGGCTGCCCGCCCTCGCCGGCGTCGCGGTGCTGCGCTTCAACACCCGGGGCACGGCCTCGGAACGGGGCAAGTCCGAGGGGGCCTTCGACGACGGCGAGGGGGAGCGGTTCGACGTGGCGGCGGCGCTGGAGTACGCCGAGTTCCACGACCTGCCGAACCCCTGGCTGCTCGGCTGGTCGTTCGGCACCGAGCTGGCGCTGAAGTGGGGGCACGACCCGCTCGTCCAGGGCGCGATCCTGCTGTCGCCGCCCCTCAACCGGGCGGGGGACGCAGACCTGGACGCCTGGGCGGAGTTCGGGAGGCCGCTGGTCGCGCTGGTGCCGGAGTTCGACGACTACCTCAGGCCCGAGGAGGCGCGGCGGCGCTTCGCCAGGGTGCCCCAGGCGGAGGTGGTGGGCGTCGACAACGCCAAGCACCTGTGGGTCGGCGAGCCCTACGTGCGCATCGTGCTGAACGAGATCGTCAAAAGGGTCAACCCGTCCGCCTTTCCGTTGCCGACCGAGGCGTGACGCCGCGCCGCGCGGACCCATAGAATCTTGTTCGGTTCTAGCGAGGAGGCTGCCGTGCAAGCGTTTGATCTTTCCGGGCGGAACGCGCTCGTCACCGGTGCGTCACGAGGCATCGGGCGGGCGATCGCCCTGGCCTACGCCGCGGCCGGAGCCGACGTCGCGCTGGTCGCGCGGTCGCCGGAGAGTCTGGCCGAGGTGGTCAAGGAGGTCGAGGCCCTCGGGCGCCGGGCGTACGCCATCCCGTGCGACCTCGTCGACAGGGACGCGGCGGGCGCGGCCGTACGGCAGGCGATCGAAAGCCTCGGCCACCTCGACATCGTCGTGAACAACGCCGGCGGCTCCAACTTCATGGTTCCCTTCAAGGACCTGCGGCTGTCCGGGTGGGACAAGCTCATGAAGCTCAACCTCGACTCGGCGATGGCCGTCTGCCACGCCGTCGCGCCGCACCTGCTGGAGCGCGGGTCCGGTTCGGTGATCAACGTGGCGTCCGTCGCCGCGCTCGGCGCCCCCTTCATGGCCCCGTACGCCGCGGCCAAGGCCGGTCTGGTCGCCCTCACCAAGTCCCTCGCGCTTGAGTGGGCGCGCGACGGCGTCCGCGTCAACGCCCTGTGCCCCGGCTGGACCGCGACCGACCTGAACCGCAACCTCTGGGAGGACGAGAACGCGAGCCGGGCCACCATCTCGTCGGTGCCCATGGGCCGCTGGGGCACCCCCGAGGAGATGGCCCACCCGGCGGTCTTCCTGGCGAGCGCCGCTTCCGCCTACATGACCGGGCAGGTGCTGTTCATCGACGGAGGCGTCACGGCCACCTGATCGGCGAGCGGGCCCGCCCTCTGGAGCCGGGCCCGCCCTCTGGAGCTGGGCCTGTCCCTCAGAGCTGGGCCTGGCGGGGGAGGACGACCTCGCGGACGATGAGCGCGACCGCGGCGGCGACCGGGATGGCCAGCAGCGCGCCCACGGCGCCGAGGAGCGCGCCGCCGAACAGGGCTGCGATCACCGACACGGCCGGAGCCACGTCGACCGACCGGCTCATGACGCGCGGGTAGATCACGTAGTTCTCGACCTGCTGGTAGACCACGAAGAAGATGACACAGGCGATGCCGAGGGTTCCCGACTGGAGGAACCCGACGGCGGACACCAGCACCGCACCGACCGTCGCGCCCACCAGCGGGATCAGGTCGGTGACCGCCACGACCAGCGCCAGCGCCAGCGCGTACTTGGCTCCGGCGATCGTCAGGAACAGCCACGAGAGGCCACCCGCGATCACCGAGATCAGCACGTTGCCCGCCACGTACCCGCCGATGCCGGAGAGGATCTCGTCGCCGATGGCCCGCGTGCGGGGACGGCGGCTGGCGGGCACCAGCAGGAGCAGGTACTCCTTGATCACGGGAAGCGACCCGAGGAAGTACAGCGTCAGCACAAGCAGGGTGAACCCGGAGAAGAACGCGTCGAGCACGACCGCGCCCGCCCCCAGGATGCCTCCGGCCACGGTCGCGCCGAGGCCGCCGCTGGTGATGTAGGTCTGGATGTTGGCGAGGATCTGGTAGTCGGCGTCGAGCTGCTTGATCGTGGGGTTCGCCATCAGGGACTGGACGTAGCCCGGCACGGCCCTGACGAAGTCGCTGGACTCCTGGCTGACCGGCGGCACGATCGCCAGCCCGAACAGCACGAAGAGCGCGATCACCCCGAGGAACACGATCGAGATGGCCCAACGCCGGTTCATGCCGCGCCTCTGGAGGGCCTCCACGACGGGGTTGAGCCCGACCGCCAGGAACGCCGCCACCACGATCAGCACGATCACGCTGCGGGAGCTGATCAGGGCCTGGGCCAGCGCCCACGCCGTGAGCACGCCGAGCGCCGCCGTGAGCCCCCACAGGAACGGCCCCCGGGCCAGCGGCTTGCCCGGTACTCCGTACGGCAGCGCGGCGTCCTCACCGTGACCGGCTGATCCGTCCGGTTCCGGGGAGGGCCTGGCGGGAGAGCCGGGCGCCATCCTGGCCTGGGAGGCCGGTCTGGGAGCAGCCGGGGACTCGGGTCTCGGCCCGGCCTGGGGGGCCGCTCCCGGCGCGGTCTGAGTGTCCGATCTCGGCGCGGCCGTCCGGGTCGGGTAGGGCACGCCCGACGCGGCGGGCAGGATGTCGGTCGCCTGCGCCGCGTCCGCGGAGGCGGCGCGAGCGGCTCCCGGCCTCTCATGGGCATCGGGTACGGGTACCGCGTCCGCGGCGGGATCGGGCACGTGTGCTCCTCGGCATCAGGGGGTCGTGAAAGTGAGGTGATGACGGCGGGAGGGTCACCCTGTGGGGGCACCGGGCCCCTCTGCGTGCCGTACGGGGGTGGAAACAGTGCGGACAACACAGGAGAGCCTAGCGACCATGGTTGATCGCCAGGCTCTCCCGACAGCCGTCCCTAACGCCCCTGAAGTGGTGAGGTGCCTACTCCTGCCACCACTCGGACTCGTCCTCAGCCGACGCGGCGGCCCGCTGCGGGGCCGGTGCGGGGCTGGGCTTCTCGGCCGCGGCCGGCGTGGCCGCGAGGGCGGGCTTCGGCGGGGCGGCGGCGACCGCCGGGGCCTCGTCCATGCCCGGCAGGGCCGCGCCACCGAGCAGCTGGCGCAGCTGCGCGAGGTGGCTCGTGATGCTGTCGCGCTGGCGGGTCAGCTCGTCGACCTGGCGCTGGGCGGCGGTCCGGTTGCGCTCGGCCTCGGACTTGGCGTCCGACACGATCGACTCGGCGCTGGTCTTGGCCTCGGCGACCAGCTGGTCGGCGTTCTTGCGGGCGTTCGCGAGCAGCTGCTTGGCGTGGGTGTCCGCCTCGCGACGGCTCTGCTCGGCCTGCTGGGTGGCCTTGGTGGCCCGCTGCTCGGCGGTCGCGGCGCGCTGCTCCGCCTCGGCGACGAGCTTCTGCGTCGCGGCCTGGGCGGTGGCGTGGCGCTCGGACTCCTGGCGCTCGGCCTCCTCGCGGCGGGCGGCGAGCTGGATCTCGAACTCGGCCTCGTCCTGGGCGCGCTTGGCCTCGGACTCCTCCAGGACACGCTGGGCCTGGGCCCGCATCTCGTCGGCCTGGCGCTTGGCGGTGGTCAGCACCTCGTCGCGCTCGCGCTTGGTCGAGGCGCGGAGCTGGGCCACCTCACGCTCGGTGGTGGTGCGCAGCTTGGCGATCTCACGCTCGGCGTCCGCACGCTTCTCGGCGACCTCGTGGTCGGCCGTGGCCCGGAGCTTGGAGACCTCGCGCTCGGTGGTGGAGGTCAGCTCGTCGGCTTCGCGCTTGGCGGTCGAGCGGATCTCCTCGGCCTCCCGCTCGGCCATGGTGCGCATCTCGTCGGTCTCGCGGGTGGCGAGCGCACGCTTCTCGGCGGCCTCGTTCTCGGCGGCAGCCCGTACGTCCGCAGCGTCGACCTTCGCCGCGGCCTTTATCTCGTTGGCCTCGGACCTGGCGGCCTGCACCAGCTCGGTGGCCTGCTCCTCCGCCAGACGCAGCAACTGCTCAATGCGGGCACCCAGACCGGAGTAGGTCGGGCGCTCCTGCTCCTGCAGTTGGCGCTGCGAGTCGGAAAGCTCCCGCTGCAACGCGGAGAGCTGTTCACGGGTCTGACGCAGATCGGTGTCGAGCTGCTTCAAGTGGTCGTGAACCTGGTGCCGGTCGTAGCCACGGAGAACCACGTCGAATTCCCGCGTGGGGGCGTCTTCAAAGAAATTGTTCAGCTGGGCGTCGATGTCGGACTGCATGAGGCTCGATCCTGGGTTGTCGAGACGGCTACACGGGCCGGACGGGGGGCGGACATCCGAGGCGGGGACCCGCTTCCAACGGTCGCGCTCGCTCGGGCACTCGCTAGCAGGGGCGGGCTCTCGCTCACCCCTGGATCCTTGTGCTCGGCTCGCCCGTCCATGGCGGGATCCACGTCCGGATGGTAGGCCAGCGTACTCCGGTGTTGCCGAATTGGAGGTCCCGTCCGACTTTCTGCGCGACTTGTTACGAATAAGCCATTGTTGAGTTTCGTCAGCTAGGACTGGCGCGTGGGGGACTCCACCAGCTCTGTCAAGACTCCTCCCACGTCTTTCGGATGAAGAAACGCGATTGAGGTGCCCATTGCTCCGTGGCGAGGATGTTTGTCGACCAATCGCACCCCCGCGCCGCCGATCTGTTCGATCGCCTCGGTGACGTTCGTCACCCCGTAGGCGACATGGTGGAGGCCCTCACCCCGTCGGGCGAGGAACTTCCCCACCGGGCTGTCGGGGCTCAGCGGCTCCAGCAACTGGATGTAGGAGCCGCCTCCCTCGCCGTCCGCCACGTGCAGCATGGCTTCTTTCACCCCCTGCTCCTCGTTGACCTCCCGGCTGACCACGGTCACGCCGAAGGTCGCCTCGTAGAACGCGATCTTCTCCTCAAGATTCTCGCAGGCGATGCCCACATGGTCGATTCTCAGCAGCATTTGCGTGTCCTCCCTGCTCGTGCGGCGGCCGACGCCGGCCCGGAACCTCACCGGGGGACCTCTTTGAGGCCGTGTGCTCCGTCCTAGGTATGGTGGCAAAGTCGCCGAAGACCCCATCATGGAGGCCCTGGTGTCCAGTTCTCCCGCCGTCCCGTCCGGCCCGTCGCGCTCCGTCATCGTGGCCGGGGCCCGCACGCCCATCGGCAGGTTGCTCGGCTCGCTGTCGGACCTGTCCGCCGTCGAGCTGGGCGGGCTCGCGATCAAGGCGGCCCTGGAGCGGTCCGGTGTCGCGCCCGAGCTCGTCGAGTACGTCATCATGGGGCAGGTCGTCCAGGCGGGCGCCGGTCAGATCCCGTCGCGGCAGGCCGCGGTGAAGGCGGGCATCCCGATGAGCGTGCCGTCGCTCACCATCAACAAGGTCTGCCTGTCGGGGCTCGACGCCATCGCCCTGGCCGACCAGCTCATCCGCGCCGGCGAGTTCGACATCGTGGTCGCGGGCGGCATGGAGTCGATGACCAACGCGCCCCACCTGCTGCCCGGCCTGCGCAAGGGCGTGAAGTTCGGCGGGTCCGACATCCTCGACTCGATGGCCTTCGACGGGCTCACCGATGTGTTCGACCAGGTGTCGATGGGCGAGTCGACCGAGCGGCACAACACCCGTCTCGGCCTTGAGAGGCAGGAGCAGGACGCCTTCTCCGCCCGCTCGCACCAGCTCGCCGCCGCCGCGGTCAAGGACGGCAGGTTCGACGACGAGATCGTCCCGGTGACCATTCCGCAGCGCAAGGGCGACCCCATCGTCTTCGCCGCCGACGAGGGCATCCGCGGAGACACCACCGTGGAGACGCTGGGCAGGCTGCGGCCGGCCTTCGCCAAGGACGGCACGATCACGGCGGGGTCGTCGTCCCAGATCTCCGACGGGGCCTGCGCGGTCGTGGTGATGTCCAGGGCCAAGGCCGAGGAGCTGGGCCTCACGTGGCTCGCCGAGATCGGTGCCCACGGCAACGTGGCGGGCCCGGACAACTCGTTGCAGTCCCAGCCGGCCAACGCCATCCTCCACGCCCTCGGCAAGCAGGGCATGAGCGTGGACGACCTCGACCTGGTCGAGATCAACGAGGCGTTCGCGGCGGTCGTGCTCCAGTCGGCCAAGGAGCTCGGGGTGCCGGAGGACAAGGTCAACGTCAACGGCGGCGGCATCGCGCTCGGCCATCCCATCGGCGTCTCGGGCGCGAGGATCGTTCTGACGCTCGCCCACGAGCTCCGCCGCCGGGGCGGCGGCGTCGGCGCGGCGGGTCTGTGCGGCGGCGGCGGCCAGGGCGACGCCCTGATCATCACCGTCCCCGCGCCCTGATCATCACTGTCGCGTCGCCCTGATCGCCATCGTTGGGTCGTCCTGATCCGAGGTGGTAGGCCCCCTTTCGGCACCTTGTGGCGGAGGCGGGCGGAACTCCCTAGCATCGTTCATCGTGGCGGAACGGCCGGGTGACCGCGTGCGGCGGCGATTCACGGGCACGGCCACCCCCTTGATCGAAGGGAAGCCCCGCCCGCCCGTCGACGTCGTCGTGGAGTGGGGCGGCTCGCCGCTGTTCATGCTCTCCTCTCCTCGCCAGGCCGCGGGCGGCCTGCTGTGGGTCGTCGCCGGCGACGACGACGCGGAGCTGACGCCGGACGAGGCGGGCGTGACGGTGACGCTCGGGCCGTCGCACGCCCCCACGGCGCCTCCGATCTGGTGGGCGGCCGTCGCGAGCCCGATGGGCGCCGGGTTCGACCGGCCGATCGAGGCCCGCACGGGCATCGCCCGGCTGTCCGTACGGGGCGATGACCTCTCCGGCACCGTGCGGCTCTCCGGAGTGGGGCTCGACGGCGGGCATGCGGGCTACGAGGCGACGATCACCGGCCACCCGGCCGAGGACGCGGAGGTCCCGCCGGGACCCGCGACGGCCGAGGGCGCCGGGATTCCGCCGAGGCCCGCGACACCCGGGGGCGCCGGGATTCCGCCGAGGCCCGCGACACCAGGGGACGCCGGGATTCCGCAGGGACCCGTGGCGGCCGGGGAGGAGCCGCACGGCCCCTTCTCACCGATCGAACGGCTCAACGCCCTCTCGCGGCGGATCTCCCTGGACTTCGCCGCCGGTCAGCTCGGCGCGCTCATCGGCCACCTGCGGGACGCCGCGGACCTGCGCCGCGAGCTGAGCGTCGGCGACGCGGCGACCGGGGCGTGGGGCCGCTTCCTGGCCGACGTGCGCGACTCTCTCGCCTTCGACCGGCGGGTGCTCGCGTCCATCGCGGAACGCGGTCATCTCCACGCCCTGCCCTGGCATCTTTCTACGCGCTCGGCGCCCACGCCCATCCGCCCGCGTGTCTCCCACGGTTTCGTTCCGCTGCCAGTGCGCCTCGATAAGGGGTC
>NZ_JBEZFH010000040.1:0-41365 GCF_040649355.1 Sphaerisporangium sp. NPDC049002
GTTCCAAGAAGGGCTGCGACCACGGGCAGTGCGGCGCGTGCACGGTGCTGGTGGACGGCAGGCGGGTGTGCCCGGTCGATGGCGGCCCTGTTCTTGGCGAAGGACCGGGAGTCGATGACGGCGCCCATGAACGTCGACAGGTCGGCGGCCACGTCGCCCACCGTCAGGGACTCGGCCGTGGCCACGAGGTCGTCGCGGATCGCCGACCAGATCGAGCGCGGGACGTACGCGCGGGACGCCGCCGAGCACTTCTGGCCCTGGTACTCGAACGCGCCGCGGATCAGCGCCGTGGACAGCACGGCGGGGTCGGCGGAGGGGTGGGCGAGCACGAAGTCCTTGCCGCCGGTCTCACCGACCAGGCGCGGGTAGCCCCGGTAGGAGGCGATGTTGGCGCCGACCGTACCCCACAGGTGCTGGAAGGTGGCGGTGGAGCCGGTGAAGTGGATGCCGGCCAGGTTCGGGTCGGTCAGCGCGACCTCCGAGACGGCCGCGCCGTTGCCGGTCACCAGGTTGATGACGCCCGGCGGGAGCCCGGCCTCCTCCAGCAGTCGCATCGTGAAGTGGGCCGCGAACTGCTGCGTCGGCGACGGCTTCCAGACGACGACATTTCCCATCAACGCCGCAGAAGTCGGCAAATTTCCGGCGATGGCGGTGAAGTTGAACGGCGTGATCGCGAGCACGAAGCCTTCCAGCGGCCGGTACTCCATGCGGTTCCACACGCCCGGCGACGAGATCGGCTGCTCGGTGAGGAGCTGACGCGCGAACGACACGTTGAACCGCAGGAAGTCGATCAGCTCGCACGCGGCGTCGATCTCCGCCTGCTGCGCCGACTTCGACTGGCCGAGGATCGTGGCCGCGTTCAGCGTGGCGCGGCGCGGCCCGGCGAGCAGGTCCGCGGCCTTGAGGAAGATCGCGGCGCGCTCGTCGAACGACAGCGCCCGCCAGGCCGGAGCCGCCCTCAGCGCCGCGTCGACGGCGGCGCGCACGTCGGCGGCCGAGGCGTCCGCCGTACGGCCGAGCACGTGCGCGTGGTTGTGCGGCTGCACGACGTCGATCACGTCGCCCGAGCCCATGCGCTGCTCGCCGTCGATGGTCATCGTCAGGTCGATCGCGGAGCCGGAGAGCTCCTTGACGCGGCCCTCCAGCGCGGAACGCTCGGCGCTGCCGGGGGCGTAGCCGTAGATCGGCTCGTTGGCCGGGACGGGGACGTTGCTGACGGCATCCATGGAAGACCTCACTTGGAGCGGAGTGAACGCAGGAAGAAGGCGACGTTGGCGGGGCGCTCGGCGAGGCGGCGCATGAAGTAGCCGTACCAGTCGTCGCCGTAGGGGACGTAGACGCGGACCGAGGATCCGGCGCGGGCGAGCGCCTCCTGCTTGTCGGTCCTGATGCCGTAGAGCATCTGGTACTCGAAGGTCTCGCGCTCACGTCCCACGCGGTCGGCGAGCAGCTCGGTGATGGAGATGAGCCGGTCGTCGTGCGTGGCCACCATGGGGTAACCCTTCCCCTCCATGAGGATACGCAGGCACCGCACGTAGGCCTTGTCCACCTCGCCCTTGCCCTGGTGGGCCACGGAGGCCGGTTCGGCGTAGGCCCCCTTGACCAGGCGCACCCGGGACCCCTCGTGCGACAGCTCGCGCAGGTCGGCCTCACTGCGGAACAGGTAGGCCTGGACGGCGACCCCGGTCGCGGGGAAGTCCTCGCGCAGCGCGCGCAGGATCGACAGCGTGGAGTCGACCGTGGTGTGGTCCTCCATGTCGAGGGTCACGGTCGTCCCGGCGTCGCGCGCGGCGGCGCAGATCTCCCGGGCGTGGTCCAGGGCCAGGTCGTGGCCGAGCACCTGGCCGACGGCCGACAGCTTGACCGAGACCTCGGCGCGGCCCCCCAGCCCGAGCGGGCTCAGCGCGTCGAGCAGGGTCACGTAGGCCTTGACGGTCTCGGCGGCGGCCTTGGCGTCCGTGGTCTCCTCGCCGAGGTGGTCGAGGGTGACCGACAGGCGGGCGTCGGTGAGGCGCTGGACGGCGGTCAGCGCGTCCCCGGTGTCCTCGCCGGCGACGAACCGGTCGACCACGCGCCGGGTCACCGGGAAACCTGAGACGGCGCGGCGCGCGAGCGGGCTTCGCGAGACCGCGAGCAGTACGGAACCGAGCATGTTCACCACCATAAATCCGCAGCTCAATAGCCTTCCATGGACATCCGCCACGGGCCACGACTACCCCCTTCATACAGATGTATGACAATGGGCGGGTGGACCTGCAGGAAATCGTCGACGACATCGCCCGCCTCCTGGACTCCTCGGCGACGCTGGAGGACCGTACGTTCCAGTTGCTCGCGTACGCGGCCCAGAGCGGCGACATCGACACGGTGAGGAGCGAGTCGATCCTGCGCCGCCGCGCCTCCGACGAGGTCCGCGCCTACTTCGAGGACTACGGCATCGCCTCGGCGGCCGGGCCGGTCCGCATCCCCGCCGACGAGGGCCTCGGCGTGCTCGCCAGGGTCTGCGTCCCGCTGCGCCACCGCGAGGTGACGTACGGGTACCTCTGGCTGCTCGACTCTGGCTCACTGAGCGACCTGCGCCTGGCGAGCGTGTCGCCCCTGGTCGGCCGGGCCGCGGCCGTGCTCGCCCAGGAGGCCCGCAGCCGCCAGGACCTCGGCGCCCGCCTGCGGGACCTGCTGTCGGCCGACCCGGAGGTCCGCGCCTCGGCCGGTCTGGACCTCACCGGCCCCGTCGCCGCGATAGCCGTGCAGGCCGCCTCGGGGCGGGTCGCGCCGCTGTGGACCCTGCCGCGCGGGGTGCTCGCCGGCGCGAGCGACCCCCTCACCGCCGTCCTCGCCTCCGCCGCGCAGGCCCGGGCCGTCGCGGTGAGGGTCCAGGGCATGTACGGCACGGCCGCCGGCATAGGCGGCCCACGCGACGACCCGGCCGAGGCGTGGCGAAGCTGGCGGGAGGCCACGCTCGCCCTGCGCGTGGCCCAGCGGGTGCCGAGGTTCGCCCCCGTCGCCACCTGGGCCGAGCTGGGCGTCCATCGCGTGCTGGTGCGCCTGTCGGGGGCCGAGCTGGCCGATCTCGCGGCCGAGGCGGGGGCGCTGGACGGTGAGCTCGCCCGTACGGTCGAGACCTACCTCGACCAGGGAGGGCAGGCGCGCGAGACCGCCGCGCGGCTCGGCGTCCACCGCCAGACGCTGTACTACCGGCTGGCGAAGGCCGAACGCGTGACCGGCCTCGACCTCGCCGACGGCGAGAGCCGCCTCCTGCTCCACCTCGGACTCAAGGCGGCGGAGCTCCTCAAGGGCCCCGGCGCGCGTCAAGGAGCGCGGTAGATCCTGACCCAGTCGACGAACATCGACACCGTCTTCGGCGTCGAGGAGTCGCGGCAGGGCGACCACTGGTTGCAGACCACGTCGTTCTGCAGCGTCAGGTGCATCGGCCGGCCCTCGGGAACGCGCGGGCCCGTGTAGTCCCAGGTCTGCCTGCCGTCGAGCCAGAAGGTCAGGCGGCCGGGCAGCCAGTCGACGGCCACCGTGTGCCACTGGGTGAAGTCGGCGCGCACCTGGCTCTGCGCCTGCTCGGCCTCGCCCCTGTGGATGTAGATGCCGCCGGTCCGCCGGGTGGGGTCGATCACCTCGGCGAAGTCGATCTCGGAGTACTCGCCGCCCTGGCTGCTCGGCCACAGCAACGTGACCAGGGAGTACCCCGCGCCCACCTCCCCGCGGAAGCGCACCTCCCACCGTCCGTACGTCTGGGACAGGTGGCTCGCGACGCCGCCCGAGAGGTCCTTGCCGCCGTAGAAGCCGCCGGTCATCTGGAGCATGCCGTCGTGGACCGCCGTCGCCCGCGCCGTGCGCGGGTTCACCTGGGCGCCGGGGGAGTCGTACACCTCCCACTTGCTCCGGTCGATCCCCGTCCCGTCGAAGTCCTCCACGAACACCGGCGTGCCCCACCGGGAGCCGGCCGGCGGAAGGGCGCCGGGCGGCACGGAGGCGCGCACGCCCGGCGGCGGAGGCGAACCCAGCCCACCGGGCGGGCGGCCCCCTGGCGGCGGAGGCGAGCCGGGCCCCCCGGGCGGACGGCCCCCTGGCGGCGGAGGCGAGCCGGGCCCCCCGTACGGGCTCTCGCCCGGGGGAGGCGGGGAACCGGGCCGCCCGTACCGGTGGTCGTAGACCGGGGGCGGCGGATAGCCCGGGGCGTCGCCCTCGCCCGGCGGGCCGCCGTCGTCACCGGCAGGGCGGCTCGCGTAGCCGCTTGGAGGGCGGTTCGCGACCGGGCCGGCGTGCGGAGGGTGGCTCCGCGCCGCACTCGGGGGAGAGGCCGTGCCGTGGACGGCGGGCGGGCGCGTCGCGCTCCGGGAGTGGCCGTCGTACGGCCCGCCGTCGCCGGGGCTGGGACACAGGCTCAACGTCGTCGCCGCTACGATCATGTATGCGTCACGAATCGACATGCGCCCATGAAAGCAAGCATCTTCCCGCGCTCACAGTGTTATAGCGATTTGGCGTTCCCAGAGAGCTCGCACAGTTTCACGGAACGTGCTCGTCGGCACCGGCAGGTTCGTCGACGCGCACACCATCGAGGTGGTCGACGAGCACGGCAAGGGAAGCAAGGTCCCCGCCGACAAGATCATCATCGCCACCGGGACCCGGCCTGCCCGCCCCGGGAGCGTCGAGTTCGACGACCGCACGGTCATCGACTCCGACGGCATGATCCGGCTTGATCGAGATCCGCCGGATGGCCCGCTTCGCGGAGTGAGCGAGACGTCCGGACATGGGGGAGCCCGTGCCACCGGAGGGTGACACGGGCTCGGGCCGGGCGGGGGAGCGTGCGCCCGCTCAGGCGGCCTCGGCCTCCTCGACCTCGGCCTCGGCCTGCTGACGGCCCGTCACGTTGTCGTAGACGCGGACCAGCTCGCGGCTGATGCGCTCCATCGAGTAGCGCGAGCCGGCGCGGTCGGCGCCGGCGAAGCCGAGGGCCGTGCGGCGGGTGAGGTCGCCGAGGAGCTGGCGGATGCGGCGGGCGAGGACGGCGGGGTTGTCGGAGCGGACCAGCATGCCGGTCACGCCGTCGACCACCGAGTCGAGGTGGGCGCCCACGGCCGAGGCGACGACGGGGACGCCGCAGGCCATGGCCTCCAGGGCCACCTTGCCGTTGGGGACGGCGATCGGCAGCGAGAGCACCACGTCGGCGCTGCGCATCAGCTTGGCGATGCCGTTGTGGGGGACGTGTCCGAGAAGGGTGACGCGGTCCTCGACGCCGCACTCCTTGGCCAGCAGGCGCAGGCGCTCCAGGTCGTGCTCGGTGTCGGGCGCGCCCGGCACCGGGCCGCCGGCGATCAGCAGCTCGGCGCCGGGGATGCCGTCGAGCGCACGGATCGCGGTGTGCGCGCCGCCACCGGGGGTGATGTGGCCGACGTGAACGAGGCGGGGGCGGTCGCTCCGGGTGAGGGACGGGCCCTGGCGGCGGAAGCGCTCGACGTCGACGCCGTGCGGGACGACCGCGATGTTCCTGCGCGGCACGCCCATGCGGATCAGCTCGGCGGCCTCGTCGTCGCAGGAGGCGATGACCGCGTTGGCCCGGCGGCCGATCGCGCGCTCCAGCCGGACCCGCGCGGCATGGCCGCGGTCGGCGCCGGGCCGGATGCGGGACGACCCGAGCTGGTGGAAGGTCTGGGTGATCGGCACGCCGAGGCCCTCGGAGCCGGCGATGGCGGCGAGCCCGCCCGTCCATGAGTGGGCGTGGACGACGTCGGGGCGGTCCTTGCTCCACCGCTGCCTGAGCTGCGCGCTGAACTCGGAGATGTACGGCATGAGCGCGTTCTCCGGAAGCGGCTCCGCGGGGCCCGCCGTCAGGTACTCGATGGTCACGCCGGCCGCCACCTTCACCCGCGGCTTACGGTCGGCGGCGTTGCGGCGGGTGTACACGGTCACGCGGTGGGCACTGCTGAGCTCACGGGCGATGGCCGGGATGTCGGCGGGAAGATCGTGCACGGAGACGATGGCGATGTTCATGGCACACCTCAGGGGAGTCGGGTCGCGTCGACCCACAGACGTACTGAGTTGTGCCTGCGTCTTAGGCACTGAATCTGTGACTCAGTGTACCGGTGTCCGGAACAGGGGAAACCCCCCAAGGTAAAAAAATCTCAATAGAGCGCCCGCGAAAGCGCCTGACCTGGGCGGACAGTCCCAAAGGAAACTTCTGTCCTGAGCGCACGGATGGTCACCGGATCTCACCCCCCGGCGACCCGCGGACCCGGTACGGCCTCACCGGCGGAACCCGCCCGGACGGGCGGGAAGCCGTGCGTGCCATGTCGAACGCAAGCCCGTTTCCTGGACGGGCGTGGGGGCGGCGGGCCCTTCAGCGGGTGCGGCGCAGGGCGAGGATGGTGGTCTCGTCGAGCACCTGACCGCCGCAGAAGGCCTGGTGGTCCTCCTCGACCGCCTTGACGACCGCGCCGGCCGACTGCCCGGAGCAGCGCGTGAGCACCTCGGTGAGGCGTCCCTCGCCGTACGCCAGCTCGGCCTGGCCCGTACGGCCGCGCGAGCCGGCGAGCCCGTCGGAGTACAGCACCAGGCTCTCGCCGAGGGCGACGCTGACCTCCTCGACAGGGATCTCCGCGCCCGTCTCGATGCCGAGCGGCATGCCGCCTCCCGAGGTGAAGCGCACCCCGCCGTCGCCCTTCAGGACCGCGGGAGGATGGTTGCCCGCCGAGGCCAGCCGGATGCGGCCCCCGCGCCTGCCGGGGGTGACGAACCCGGCGGCCACCATGACGAACATGCCGGTGTCCTGCATCACCAGGGCGTCGTTGAGCTTGGCCACCACCGATCCTGGGTCGTCCTCCCACACGCTGAGCGTGCGCAGGCCGCCGCGCACCATCGCGGTGACCGACGCGGCCTCGTCGCCCTGGCCGACCACGCCGCCGACGGCGAAGCCCCAGCCGTTCTTGACGCGGAAGACGTCGTAGAACTCCCCGCCGATCGCCCTCGGCCCGGCGCCGGTGTGGTACGCCGCCGCCGTGTCGTAGCCGGGGACGTCCGGCAGGGTGCGCGGCAGCACCCCGGTCTGCAGGGTGTCGGCGGCCTGTGACCTGCCCTGGAAGAGGCGCTGCGCGCGCAGGGCCAGCCCGATGTGGGCGCCGGCGTCCTCCATCAGGGCGAGGTCGGCGAGGCCGAACGGGGGCCGGTCGCGCAGCCGCAGCAGCGTGACGACGCCGTGGGTCTCCTCGCCCGCCTGGATGGGGACGCTCAGCACCGAACCGGCCCGCGTCGCGTGCAGGACCGGGATGCCGTCGGGCAGCACGCCGAGCACCGAGTCGTCCTCGACCATCTCCTGCACCACGCCCCCCTCGCTCGCGAGCACGTGGGCGACGAGCGGGGCCGCCGAGGGGTCCATGCGCTCCAGGGTCTGCACCAGGCGCGCCACCGGCTGGTTGGTGGGCCCGATGACCAGCGACCGCTGCGCCACGCCGTTACGGACCACGTCGGCGAACACCCAGTCGGCCGTATGGGAGGCCAGCAGCCGGCCCGCCCGGATCAGCGCCACCGGCTCGCTCAGGCTCTCCTCGTCCAGGAGCAGGCGGGTGAGCCGCGACATCAGCTCCTGACGCCGGGCCGTGGCCATCACGGCCGACTCCTCGGGCGCCGACTCGGGCTCGGCCCCCTGCCCCGGCTCCGGCATCCGCACCTCGACCGGCAGCGCCACCGCGGCGATCATCTCCTGGGGCTCCCCGGGCATGCGGAGCTGGGTCAGGACGAGCCGTACGTTGTGGGCGCGGCCCTGGTGGGCCAGCCGCGTCGGGAAGGCCGCCGTCTCCCCGGTGTGGAGCACGGAGGTCAGGTGCGAGCGGAAGGCGGCCCGGCGGGAGACGTCCACCAGCAGCGGGAAGGCCCGGCCCGTCAGGTAGCCGTCCGGGCTGCCGAGCAGGCGGGAGGCCTCGGCGTTCACGCGCCGCACCGTGCCCGCGGTGTCGAGGACGACGACCGGCACCGGCATGGTGCGGTAGATGGTGCGCAGCAGCTTCAGCTCGCGGTTGGAACTGCTCTCCTTGCCGCCCGACCTGCGTCGCGACTTGCTCAGCTCGCCGATCGAGGCGCGCAGGAGGTCGCGGGCGGTCTCCAGTTCCACGAGCGCCGCGTCCAGCGTCGGACCCGGGTCGCCGGGGTAGGCCGAGCGCGCGTCGCGAAGGGACGATATGCGGGCCGTGAGCCCGCTCAGCGCCTGTTCGAGCGCGGGAACATCAGTAGGGTCGGTCAATTGTGGTCCTTCGTATGGCCGAGGGGAGCGTGGGTTCCCCTGCTAGACCGTACGTCAAGAAGACGCTTCCCATCGATGAGCACCTCGCGGTTGGAATTAACCTGGCATTCAAGGGAAACGGGAGCCTTGTATGGAGACCATGAGGATGTTCAGCCCCGCCCTCGCCCGGGACCTCGCGGCCCTCGGCCGCGTCCACGAGGGCACCTCGATGGAGAGCGTGCTGCGGGGCATCACGGGCGCCGTGGCCGTCGGCGTGCCCGGCTGCGCCGGCGGCACGGTCGAGCTGCGCCGCGAGGAGCGGCTCATGCTCTCCGCGTCCCACAGCGACCTGATCGCGCTGGTCGACCGGGAGCAGGCGCTCGGCGAGGGTCCCTCCTCCGAGGCGCTGGCCACGGGCAGGAACGTCGTCGTCACCGATGTGCTGCTCGACCCCCGCTGGCCCCGGTACGCCGCGACGGCCGTCAAGCACGGTGTGCGCTCGATCCTCGTGCTGCCGATCGCCGTCGACGGCGCGACGCTCGTCCTCGGCCTGTACGCGGTGCGGCCGGGCGCGTTCGCCGGCGGCTCGGCCGAGTCGCTCGCCACCCTGCTCACCGAGCAGCTCACGGTGGCCCTGGCCAACATCTCCGACTACGACGACGTGCTCACCGACGCGGCGCAGCTCCAGGAGGCGCTCGCGGGCCGCGCGGTGATCGACCAGGCGAAGGGCATCATCATGCACGCCAGCGGCTGCTCGTCCGAGGCGGCCTTCGACGAGCTGCGCCGCCTGTCGCAGCACCACCAGGTCAAGGTCGCCGACCTGGCCCGCCTGCTGGTCAGCGAGCACCAGAGCAAGCACGGCGGGGCCGCGCCGTCCTGACCGTCCTTCACGATCGGCCGCGCCGTTCAGGCCCTGAAGGCCGCCAGCGCCTCGTCGAGGGTGTCGTACAGCGGGAGGCGCTGGGCGAGGCCGGTCACCCACATGACCTTGGAGTTGGAGTACTGCACTCCGACCAGGGCGAAGTGGCCCTGCGCCGCCATCGTGCGCTGCCAGTGGTGCACGATCAGCCCGAGCGCACGGGAGTCCATGAACGTGACGCCGGCCAGGTCGAGGACCAGATCGGGCCCGTAGTCGTCGGCGATCTCGGCGAGCCGGTCGGTGAACTGCTCCCGCGTGGTCGCGTCGAGGATGCCGGTCACCTTGACCACGGGCACCCCCTCGGCGACCGCCGAAGTAAGGGTCAGGGCCGAATCTGCCCTATCTGGAACGGTCACCACGCGCCTCCTCGCCGCTTCCCTGGCGCATGGCGCCAACCCCATCGGGGGGTCAATCGCAACATTACTGTTGCCTGGGGGGTAGCAATACTCTTGATTTTTAGGGAATACTGGAGCCGAGGTCCAGCAGAGGGCCTCGTCTCGACAGTAGTACGCGAGGCGATGTCGGCTCTGCATGGGCATTGCCGGTTGCGCCTCGCTTGCAAGGCATACGAGGGAGCAGCAATGGCTGCCGAGGACCGCACTTTCCCCCAGACCGACGTCACCGCCGAAGACCTCCTGCGCGAGCTCGTGGAGCCGGGCGTCACCGAGGACCGGCGAGCGCGGCTGCGCGAGATGATCGTCGAGATGCACCTCCCCATGGCCAGGGAGATCTCCCGCCGGTACCTCCACCGGGGCGAGCCCATGGAAGACCTGCTCCAGGCCGCGTACGTGGGCCTGATGAAGGCGATCAACGGATTCGACGCCGAGCTGGGACACAGCTTCAGAGGCTATGCCATGGTGACCATGACCGGCGAAGTGAAGCGGCACTTCCGCGACAGGACCTGGGCCGTCCGGGTCCCGCGCCTCTACCAGGAGCGGCGTTCCGAGCTCAACCGGCTCGTCGCCGACTTCACCCAGGAGCTCGGCAGGTTCCCCACCGTCGCCGAGCTGGCCAAGAGGATGGGCATCTCCGAGGAGGACATGCTCCTCACGATGGACGCCTCCGCCGCGTACAGCACCCTGTCGCTGGACGCCCCGATGGGCGCCGACGACGACGCCGCCGCGCTCGGGGACCTGATCCCGGACGAGGACGACGAGCTGGCCACGCTCGTGGACCGCGAGGCCATCAAGCCCCTGATCGACCAGCTGCCGGAGCGCGAGCGCAACATCCTGCTCCTGCGCTACTACGGCAACATGACCCAGGCCGAGATCGCCGCCGAGTTCGGCATCTCCCAGATGCACGTGTCCCGCATCCTGCGCAAGGTTCTCGACCAGCTCCGGTCGCAGCTGGTCGCCACTTGCTGATTAATCCGCCCCTCCCGGGGCACTCAACCGCCGAACAGAAGTTACGCGGAGGGGGCACTTCCCTCACGAACCGGCAACCCGGGGTATCTTCGTCGGTGTAAATCGGCGGCCCCGGGTGCAGGGTGACCTTTCAAGCTGATCGCTCTTGGAGGCGGTTATCGGGTGAACGAGGACGAAGTCCCTCCTCCCCGCTTCCTCACGGACGGGAGCGGCCCTTCGCCGCTTCCGTCCGGCGCGGCGGTCAGGGAAATGACGTTCTGTGTGGGAGACCTCCCGGACGTCCGAGACTTCGCCGCCCTCCAGGCCCGCCGGGCGGGCATGGTCGAGGGGGACATCGGCGACTACCTGGTCGCCGTCAACGAGGTCGCCACCAACGCCGTGACGCACGGAGCCGCCAAGGCGCGGGTGCGCGTGTGGTGCGAGGGCGGCGACCTCCTGGTCGACGTCCACGACGACGGCCACTGGATCCCCGGCGAGGCGCCGGGCATGATCGCCCCGCACGACTACTCGACCAGCGGGATGGGCCTGTGGGTGGCCAGGCGGCTGACGAAGAAGCTCACCCTCAAAACCGGCGCAAACGGGACGAACGTCGTAATGCGCTTCAAGCTCTGACAAATCTCTGTATGTCGCTCTCCGGTGGGGTACGTCCCGGGGTATGACTCAGCGAATCCCTCGGGTGCTCATCGTGGGAGGCGGCTATGTCGGCATGTTCGTGGCCCTCCGCCTGCAGAGGAAGCTCCGCCGGTACGAGGCCCGCGTGACCGTGGCCGACCTGGACTCCTACATGACCTACCAGCCTTTCCTGCCGGAGGCGGCGGCCGGCAGCGTGGAGCCGAGGCACGTCGTGGTCTTCCTGCGCCGCGTGCTGCCGGGATGCGAGATCCTCAGCGGCAGGGTGACCAGGGTCGACCTGGCCTCGCGCTCGGCCGACTTCGAGCCCTACGAGGGGCCGGGTCGCCGGCTCGAATACGACTATCTCGTGTTCGCGCCCGGTTCGGTCTCCCGTACGCTCCCGATCCCCGGACTCGCCGAGTGCGGAATCGGCTTCAAGACCCTGGAAGAGGCCATCCACCTGCGCAACCACGTGCTCGCCAAGCTCGACCTGGTGGCCTCGACCACCGACGAGCGGGTACGGCGGCGGGCGCTGGCGTTCGTCTTCGTGGGCGGGGGCTTCGCCGGTGTCGAGGCCCTGGCCGAGCTGGAGGACATGGCGACCGAGGCGTGCCGCTACTTCCCCGCCATCAGGCCGTGGGACATGCGCTGGACGCTCGTCGAGGCCAGCGACAAGATCCTTCCCGAGGTCGGCGCCGAGATGGGGGAGTGGACCGCCGAGCAGCTCCGCGGGCGGGGCATCGAGGTCCGGACGAACACCCTGCTCAGATCGGCCGAGAATCACCACATCGTGCTCAGCGACGGCGACGAGTTCGACGCCGACACCCTGGTGTGGACGGCGGGCGTCAGGCCGAACCCGCTGGTCAGGTCCGGCGACCTGCCGCTCGACGCCCACGATCGGGTCAAGGTCGACGCGTGCCTCCTCGTCCAGGGCACATCCTTCGCCTTCGCGGCCGGTGACTGCGCCGCGGTGCCCGACCTCACAAGACCGGGGGAGACGACCCCGGCCAACGCCCAGCACGCCGTGCGGCAGGCCGGGCGGCTGGCCGACAACCTCCTGGCCACCCTGCGCGGCGGGAGGCGCGAGCCGTACGTGCACAGGAGCGCCGGCTCGGTGGCGAGCCTCGGGCTCTACAAGGGCGTCGCCAACATCTACGGGCACAAGGTCCGGGGATTCCCCGCCTGGCTGCTGCACCGGGCGTACCACCTGTCGAAGGTCCCGACGTTCAACAAGAAGACCCGCGTCCTGGTCGACTGGACGCTGGGCTTCTTCTTCCGGCGCGAGATCGTCTCTCTGGGCGCCATGCAGGACCCCCGCCAGGAGTTCGAGTTCGCCGCCCGCTCCGGCCACCGAGAGGCCCGCGAGCGCCCTCCCGCCCACTCAGGAGCCGCCCGGCTCGGCGGCTAGCCCCGGCACGCGAAAGGGCGCCGCCCCGGCGGGGCGGCGCCCTTTCTCTCAGACCGCGCGACCCGAGGCCCGGTTGGGTCGGCACGGCGTCTTTGGCGCGCTTCCGGCTGAGAAACCCCGTCCGAGCCTTCGCCCGGCTCCAGAGCGGCTCCAGCGCGTCGCGGCCCCCGGCGGCTCAGCCGTTCGGGGGAGCGCCGCTGATCTCGGAGAGCGGCGAGGAGGGCTCACGCTCCAGCGCCATGTCCCCGAGGGAGACGATGCCGACGGGACGGCCGTGGTCCACGACCGGCACCCGCCGCACGGCCTTCTCCCGCATCAGCCGTATGACCTCGTCGGCGCTCTGGTCGGGCCGTACGGTGACCAGCTCGGAGCTGCACAGCGACCCAAGGGGCGTCGAGTCGGCGTCCCGGGCCTCGGCGACGGCGCGTACGACGATGTCGCGATCGGTGACGACCCCGCACAACCGGTCGTCCTTGGTCACCAGCACGTCGCCGATGGCCTGGTCCCGCATGAGGCGAGCGGCCTTGGAGACCGACGCGTCGGCGGGCAGGCAGATCGGCCGGTGCGTCATGACGTCCCGTACCTTCTGGTTCATCCTGGACACCCCATCTCTGCTTGGTCCGTGTATCTCTGGCTGGTCTCTGGCGCTCAGCGGCGGGCGCGTCCGCGCCAGCTGTGGCCGCTGACGGTCGAGGTGCCGATGCCGGCCTGGTGCAGGGCCAGCAGGCACAGCCCGAGCGCGATCAGCGCCGTGGTGGAGACGCCGATGCTGGTGCCGATGAGACTGAAGAGAAAGGCGATACCGAAGACGATCGCCGCGGCGATGGCGAGCATCGCTTACCTCACTTCCTGTGAAGCCGGGAGGCTTCCGTGCCCGGCGGTCGAGTAGGAGAGCCCTACGAGCTCTTCGAGCAGGGAGCGGTAGTCGCGCAGAGCCAGCCGGAGCTGCTCGGTGTCACCCTGGTCGCTGTTCTTCCAGCGGTCGACGAGCCCCTGCCTGCGCGAGGTGAGGGCCGTCACGGCCTCCTCGACGAGCTGGTCGGCCCGCTCGACGGCGTCCCGGGGGTCGTCGACGAAACCGGCCTGGACCTCGCGCCAGCGCTGCTGGAAGTCGGCGGATCCGGTTCCCTGCTCCGGGTGGCCGGTCTCGGAGCGATGCGCGTCGTTGTCGTTCACGCTGCCGCTCGTGGCCAGGACGGGCTCCGGCTCCAGGTCGGGAACCCCGGCCGTCAGCCCGCCGTCGTCGTCGGACCGGGTCGGGTAGTCGGCCTCGTCCGGGTACACGATGAGATCAGCCTGCTCGTCCTGCTTCGCCCGCACGGCTTCGGCGTCCGGCTCACCGAAACCCGGGACACGGTCCCGCTCGGAGACACCGTCCGCGAACCCGGTGCCCGCGGGCCCGTCCGGATCCGTGGGCTCGTCCCGCCCGGTCATGCCCCCCGGCTCGGAGAAGTCGTCGCGTCCGGTGAAGTCGTTCCGCCCGGTGAGGTCGTCGCGTTCGGTGAGCTCGTCGTCGTCAGTCAGCTCGTGCCTGCCCCGGTCGTGGTCCGCGTGGTCGTAGGCGGTATCGACCTCACCCGTACGGTCGCCGGCGCGCTCGCCGTCCGTACGGCCGTCCGCCGTGCCGGCGGGGTCAAGGACCTGGCCGGTCTCCGGGTCGCGGAGCGGCTCGCCTGTGGTGTCTCGGCGATAGGATTCCATCGCTGGTCAGCCTCCCTGGGTGTTGCGATGCGAGGTACGGTCCTCGGCCAGTCGAGCGTCGTTCACGGCTGCCCTGTGGTCGCGATCCACGGCCTCACGGCCGTTGACGTCCGCGGTTCCCCTGTAGCCGGGGTCCACGGCCTCACGGCGGTCGGCGGTTCCCCTGTGTGCGGGGTCCACGGCCTCACGGCGGTCAGTGTCGACGGTTCCCCGGCGGTCCGGGGTCATGGTCTCCCGGTCGCCACGGCCGGAGGCGGTGGTGTCTTCCAGCAGCTCCTCGAACAGGGCGCGGTAGTGCACCATGGCCTGTCGCAGCTCCTCGGTCGACGCCTCCTGCCTGGCCGCCCGGCTGCTGATCTCGTGGGCCTTGCGGTAGTGGTCGAGGGTCGGGCCGTGGACGACCGACAGGTCGGACACCTGCTGCTCGAATCCCTCGGTGGGGTAGCCCCGGTCCGCCATGACGGCGGTCACGAGGTGGTCGGCCTCGGTGACGGCGAAGCCGGGAGCGTCGACGAACCGCTCCTGCACCTCGGTCCACTTCTTGGAATAGGTCGATCGGGTCTCCGGAGCAAGCGGCCTGATGTCCAGCTTCGCGTGACGCTGCTCACGTTCGAGCAGCTCCTGCTCCGCCTCGCGACGGTTGTCGCGTTCGCTCACGGTCCGCTCGTACTCGGGGCCGAAGCGCTCTTGGAGCCGGTGCCTGCGCTGTCGCTGCGTCACGAGGTAGCCGACGGCCAAGATCGCCACCACCGCGGCTACAACGACGGCCACCCAGGTGATGGTCATGTCTGCCTCCGGTTATGTGTGCCTTTGTAACCCCCCGACTGCCCGAGATGGAGACCGCAAAACAGACTCGACGCATGCATTAGGTCAAGTGATCAGCCACGCCCCGTAGCCCAGGGGTCCCAGCCGGCAGCCCCTACCCGTCGTCCTCGTCCGCAGGGACGCCTTCCCGCTGGGCGAGCCTGTCCAGCGCGTCGTCCAGTACGGCCCGGATGTGGGAGCCCCCGCCGGCGGGCACCTCGTGGAACCCCTCTTCCGGGCCGTAGGCGATGTCCAGGTCACCGTCGACCAGCCTTTGTGCCCAGCGCAGAGCCGTGTTGATCTTGGTCTGTGGCACGGCGCCGCCCTGGGCGATCGCGGAGAGGTTCCTCAGATTGGTGGCGGGGCCGGTCTGGTTGTGGGCGCGATTCAGTTTCCACGGGATGGCCTTGCTGTGGTCGAGCATCGGCTTGGCGAGGCCCGCGTTCCGCTTCGCCTGCAGAATCCCCGACTCGGTCACCCCGAAGTGCCCGGCCAGCTCCGCGTTGGACCGCCCCTCGGCGACGAGCCGCCGCAGCTCTTCCCGCTCGATGTGCGCCTTCCGCCCCATTAGCCCATCCCACTCTCGAACGTCCCACCAGTCACACAGCCCTATGTTCCCCGCCGCCTGATCATCCGTCATCCCCAGACGTCCCCCCGCCGGCCACACATCGCGCGGTCCCGTAGGCATTCGTCGCGCGGCGGACGGGCCTCCGCCGCAGGGGCAGCCGTACACACGACCCCTAGATCTGCGCTAAGGTTGTTCTTGCTCGCCTCGGTGAGCAACGGGACGTAGCGCAGCTTGGTAGCGCACTTGACTGGGGGTCAAGGGGTCGCAGGTTCAAATCCTGTCGTCCCGACACTGTTTCGGCAGGTCGGAGCCGTGATCGCGAGGGATGCGATCACGGCTTTCTGTTTCTCGTTGCTCGTTTGTTGCTCGGACGAGACGTCAGTTGCCGACACCCGGCTGCCCGTCATTGCCGCAGGCTGCCGCCTGTTGCGGCGGCTCGAAGCCGATGGGCACGCGGAATGTTCAAATGGCTACTCGCAACTGGCCGTCGACCCGGTCTGATCTACAACGTAAAGGACGTGAGTGGATGATCTTCTTTTCCTCCTGATGGCATGGAACAGCAGGGTCGCGGAGAATGGTTCCACCGTGGATCCCGCAGGGGCTTGCGGCGGCCAGCCCGCAGGGTCACGGACGACGGAGGGCCGCCCACCCCAGATTCAAGGTCACCTACACGCCCAAGCACGCCAGCTGGCTTCTCGGTGCTGACCCGCCGCCTGCTCCGTCGTGGCGAGTTCACCTCCCGCGAGGACCTGATGGAGCAGATCGACACGTTCACCATCCGGCACAACGCCAGCGCCCAGCCGTACCGGTGGCGCTATGACGCCCACGCCAACCACGTCCGCTACCTCACCCGGCGCGATCAGGAACAGGCCCGCGCGAGTCCATCGGGAGGCCGTTGAGTCCGCGATCCGCGTCCGGCTCCAGCAGGATCGGCCGGAAGCCCAGCTCAGCGCCGAACCGCAGGAGGTGACCCGCCACCGGGGAGGCGAACACCGCGACGAGCGTCGGCCGCGTCCCCTCCAAGGGCGCGTCGCCGTGGGCGGCGTCGCACGCGGGGTCCTCATCATGGCTGTGGGTCATGACAGCAGTCTCTCAGGTGACGCGAGGGCTGTCCGGCCAGGCGTGGCGCCCGCGCCAAGATCCAATAGATCGGGGCCTCAGCCCTGGATCCGAAGAGCGGGGAGCCGGCCGTGTTCTCGGGGGATCTGGTCGACGGGGACGACGGCCGTAGCTCCTTCGACTTCCCGTCCGGGCTGCTGGACCGGACCGAGTGGGCCCATCTGCTGCTGCGGGGGGTCAAGACACTGAGCGACGGCGACGGCGCGTGAGGCGGGCAGGGGACGGTGCTGATCGCGGAGCGGACGTGGCGGCATAGGGTGTCACCCGGTGCCGCTGTTCAACTAGCAGGAGGCGATGTGTTCGACGCTACGGCGCCGGGCGGGCTGTTGGAGGGGCTGCTGCACGAGGACGTCGCCGTGGCCGAGTTGTTCGACGCCGTCGACGGGGTCGAGCTGTTTCCGCAGGAGGCCGAGGCCGTGGCCAGTGCGGTGGAGAAGCGGCGGCGGGAGTTCGGCTCGGTCCGGCTGTGCGCGCGCCGGGCGCTGGCGCGGATCGGTGTGGCGCCCCGGCCGCTCGTGCCCAGTGGGAGCGGCCCGGAGTGGGCCCGCCGGGCACCGCGCTGGCCCGGGGGCATCGTCGGCAGCATGACCCACTGCGTGAGATACCACGCGGCCGCCGTCGCGCGCGGCGCGTCCATCGCGGCACTCGGCGTGGACGGGGAGCCCAACGAACCCGTCCCCGAGGGCGTGCGCGAGCTGATCACGCTGCCCGAGGAGCGGTCCGTACTCGAGCGGCTCGGCGCCGCCCACCCGGACGTGCACTGGGACCGTCTGCTGTTCAGCGCGAAGGAGAGCGTCTACAAGGCGTGGTTCCCGCTGACCGGGCGCTGGCTGGACTTCGGCCAGTGCGCGATCACGCCCGACCCGGAGCGCGGCACGTTCACCGCGGTCCTGAAGGTGCCCGGGCCGGTGGTGGGCGGGGTGCGCCTGGACTGCTTTGACGGGCGGTGGCGGGTCCGGCACGGGCTGGTGGTGACCGCCGTGGTGATCCCCGCGCCTACCAGTGAGCAGGTCGGCTGAGCGCGGGAGGCAGCTCGGTGGCCGCGTCGCCCTTGGCCGCGTTCAGCTGCGCCTGGGTGAGGAACAGGGCGCCGGTGAGGTCGGCGCCGCTCAGGTCGGCATCGCGCAGGTCGGCCCCGATCAGGTCGGCGTCGCGCAGGTCAGCCCCGATCAGGTCGGCGGCGATGAGGAGGGCGCCGCGGAGGCTCGCCCCCCTAAGGTCGGCGCCGGACAGCTTCGCGCCGATCAGATCGGCTCCGCGGTGGTTCTTCTTGCGGCCCGGGACCTGGGCCCGGACGAGCTCGCTGGCCCGCAGCAGCAGCGTGTTGACCTCGCCGCGCAGCGCGTTCACGTCCAGCTCGGTGATCGACTCGGGGCTGCCGCGGGTCAGGCCGTCGATGTGGGCCAGCGCCCGCCGCAGCTCCTTGTGGACGGGGTGGGCCGGTGCGAGGTCGAGGGCCTCGGTGACGTACCAGAGCAGCTCGTGCAGCTGCCGCATGACGGGGAAGACCTCGAACATGGAGCGCGCCGTCTTCGGCGCCTGACGCCAGTCGGTGCCGCCGAAGGTGATCTGGGACACCTTCTGCCCGGCGCCGAAGCAGTCGAAGACGGTGCAGCCGGGGTAGCCTTTGTCGCGCAGCTGTGCGTGGATGCCGCAGCGGAAGTCCGACTGGAGGTTCGAGCACGGCTGCCCGGCTGGCTTGTTGACGGCGAAGTCGGCGGAGCGGGCGAAGGGCAGGGCCACGCAGCACAGGCCGAAGCAGTTGGCGCAGTCGGCCTGCAGGTCCTTGCGGTCCTGGGAGGCCTTGCGGTCGCGGGGTGCCCTGCGGTCCTGGGCCGTGTGGTCGTGGCCGGCGGTGGCGCGCTCTCGGCCCTGGCCTGCGGACGCGGCACGCTCGCGGCCCTGCGCTGCGGACGGACGCTTGCGCTCGCGCGCCTGGGACGGGCGCCCCTGCCCGCCGGCGGCAGAAGACCGCTTGGGTTCACCGGCAGAGGAGGGCTGCTCGCGGTCCTCGCCCCCGGAGGGGCGCTTGCGCCCCCCGGAGGAAGAGGGGGCTCCGTGCTGTGGCGACACCGTGCGTGCTCCTGATGGGCGTCGAGCACCGCATACCGCGGCGCTCCGAGAGGGCTTTCATTCTCGCAGACGGCGCGCGATGCCCGAGCGGCCGCCGGGACCGCGGCCGTCCGGTCTCGGTCGGCCGGCACGCGGTGCCCGTGCGGGCCCAGGCGCCGAGGTCCCGCCGCTCTCAGTCGATGTAGACCGGCGGCTGCCGGTCCTTCCACGGCACCGCCTGTTCCAATTGGGCGGCCACCTGGAGCAGCAGATCCTCTCGCCCGTGGGCGGCGATGAGCTGGACGCCGATGGGCAGGCCCTCCCGGCTCTGCCCCAGCGGGAGGCTGATCGCGGGGTGGCCGGAGACGTTGAAGGCGGCCGTGAAGGGCCCGTGGGCGAAGATGCGGCGCAGCCAGGAGCGTGCGGTCTGGCCGGGGGCGTCGTAGGCCAGCGTGCCGTGCGGTGCCGGAAGGGCGGCCAGTGTCGGGGTGACCAGCAGGTCGTGGTCGAGGAAGAAGCGCCCCACGGGCCGGGTCACGCGGTCCTGGGCCTCCATCGCCGCCAGCACGTCGAGCGCGGTGAACGCCTCGGCCTCGGCGAGCACCGTACGCGACACGGCCTCCAGCGAGGCCGGGTCCGGGCGGCGGGGGGCGCCCCTGAGGACCGCTCCGCCCGTGGAGACGACGCTGAGCATGGCCGCCTCGATGATGTCGTCGGCGTCGATGCCGGGCCGCGCCTCGGTCACCGAGTGCCCGATCCACTCCAGCACCTTGCCGGCGTTCGCCGTGACCTCGGCGACCTGCAGGTCGACAGGGGTGCCGAACCACGGCGTGGTGGCGAGGGCCACCCGCAGTCGGCCGGGGTCGGTGCGCAGCGCCTCGGCGAAGGGGCGCGCGGGTGCCGGCGCCTGGTACTTGTCGCCGACCGGCGGCGCCGAGACCGCGTCCAGCAGATGGGCCGTATCCCGCACGGACCGGGTGAGCCCGAACTCCACGAGCTGCCCGAACGCGGCCTCGCCGGTGAGCGGGCCGCAGGGGGTGCGGCCGCGGCTCGGCTTGAGGCCGATGAGCCCGCAGCAGGACGCGGGCACGCGGATCGACCCGCCGGCGTCGTTGGCGTGGGCCACCGGCACGGCACCGGCGGCGACGAGCGCGGCCGCCCCCCCGCTGGACCCGCCGACGCCCCGGCCTGGGTCCCACGGGTTGCGTGTCACGCCGTACCGCACGGATTCGGTCGCGAAGCTCAGGCCGAACTCGGGCGCGGTGCTCTGGCCCAGCGCCACCAGGCCCGCCGCCCGGAAGCGGGCCATCAGGTCGTGGTCGACGGCGGCCACGGCCCCCTGGATGCTGCGGCTGCCCAGGGTGAACGGAACCCCCTGGGCGAACGGACCGCTGTCCTTGATCACGAAGGGGACTCCTGCGAACGGGCCGTCGGGATCGTGGACGAGGGCCGGTTCGAACAGTGGACGGGTGAGGGCGCCGAGTTCGGGGCCGACCTGGGCCAGGGCGCGCCGGGCGGCGTCCTCGACCTCGGCCGCGGTCACCTCGCGCGCCTGGATGAGGTCGCGCAGGCCGACCGCGTCCAGGGAGGCGTATTCATGCGGTTCCAGCGGTCCCACTCCTCGACTCCGTGGCCGACGTCAGCCTGACCCACTGCGCCGCGCGATCGTGGGCCGGGTATCCCGGCGGGGTCAGCACGTGCTCACGGCCGCGATGTGGTCGCGGATCTCCTGCCGGACCGCGTCGGCGTGGTCGTCAAGGAAGAAGTGGCCGCCGCGGAAGACCCGCATCCGGAAGGACGCCGAGGTGTGCCGCGCCCAGAGCTCGACGTCGGCAACGTCCGCGACGGGGTCGGCGTCTCCGGTCAGCGCGACGATCGGGCAACGCAACGGGAGGGCCGACGGATTGTGGTAGAGCTCGATGGCGCGGTAGTCGCTGCGGATCGTCGGCAGCACCATGCGCAGCAGCGTCTCGTCGGCGAAGACCTCGGCGTTGGCGGCGTTGAGCTTCTTGAGCTCGGCAACCAGGTCCGCATCGGTGGCGAGGTGCACGCGCTGGTCGCGGCGGAGCGAGGGCGCGCGCCGCCCCGATGCGAACAGCCCGAGCGGCACCACCCCGCGGCGCTCCAGGCGGAGCGCGACCTCGAACGCCACGGCGGCCCCCATGCTGTGGCCGAGAAGGACCAGCGGGCGGTCGGACCAGGGAACCAGCTCGTCGACGAGCCGGTCGGCGAGTGTGGGTATGTCCTCGATGCACGGTTCGCCGAGGCGGTCCTGCCGCCCGGGGTACTGGATCGCCAGCACGTCCGCGTCCGGCGACATCGCCTGGGAGAGCGAGTGGTAGTACGTGGCGGCACCGCCGGCGTGCGGGAAGCAGACCAGGCGGACGGGGGCTTCGGGCGCCGGGTGGAACCGCCGGATCCAGGCGCTCCTCATCGACGGTTCGGCCACGGTCTGTTCCCCTTCGTCGTGCGAGAGCCGCCCTGACGGGCCTTCAACCACGGGGCTCGCGCCCGCGAAGGCATGTTTGCGGCGACGGTCACCTTAGAGGGTATGCGGGGGGAGCGCCGCCCCCGGGGGCACAGGGCGACCCGCAAAGTCGTTTCCGCAGGTAGATCAGGTAATAGGTGAGGTGTTCGGCTGCGTCACGAATGGTCGTGAGCCGGTGGATGATCCGCCAATCCGGGACCCGGAAGATCGCCGCGACCATCCGCAAGCTCAAGCACGACCCGCACCACCTCATGGCCGTCCTAGGGCTGGAATTTCACCCGAATAGAGGCTTGACCTGCGATGAAGACTATGCGGGTCACCCTGCCCGGGGGCATGGTTTGACTAAGTGATCTCCGGGTGAAATAGTCGCAAAGCCGTCAACGGCAGGAAATGCGTTCACCCTCACGGTGGACATATTTCATGTCCAGGTGGTTTCACCTTCGGCGGCGAGAAAGATAGTCGTTTGGTGTGTCCGGGACGGTCTGGCACGCGGGGGAACGGACCATCTCATCATGCTTTGGCAGCGCCATGCAGTCATTCGCCGTGCGGACGCGTCCGACCTCACCCGGCTCATTGAACTCGAGGAGCTGTGCTGGCCCGAGGGATTGCGGGTTTCACGCGGCATCATCGAGCGCCGACTGGCCGTCAATCCCGCCGGGCAATTCGTCGTTGAGACCGATGACGGCGTGTGCGGGGTCATCTACTCGCAGCGCATCGCCGACATTGGCGAACTGGGCTCCGCACGGTTCGACACCGCGGACCGGCTGCACCGCGCGGACGGTGCCATCGCCCATGTGCTGTCCCTGAACATCGACCCCCGCATGCACAGCTTCGGCTACGGGGACGCCCTCCTGGAACACCTCCTGACGTGGTGCCATGAGGAGGCGAAGGTCTGGACCGTGGTCGGCGTCACCCGCTGCCACGACTTCGAGCGGCACCCCGGCTGGGAGCTCGCCGAGTACATCAACGCCCGTAACGGGCAAGGGCGTTGCCTCGACACCGTGCTGCGGATGCACCAGCTGCACGGCGCCGAGATACGCCGACTCGTGCCGGATTACCGGCCCGCCGACACCGTCAACCGGGGAAACGGCGTCCTGGTCGAATACGACCTTGACGGCCGCCGGGAACGGGTCCGGCAGTTGGAGCGGACCGCAGCCGAAAAGGCCGCCGACATTCCTCCGCTTGAGGTGCTGACCGATGAGGTGCGGGAATTCCTGGAGGAAACGGCGGGTGCCGCGGAATCGGACCGGTCCGGTGAAATCCTGCTGGAAAGCCCGCTGTTCGAGCTGGGAATCGACTCGGCGAGTCTTCTCGATCTCCAGGACAGGATACAGGGCCGGTACGGCATTCAGCTCGGAGCGCTGTTCTTCTTCGAGTGCAACACCGGCTCGAAGATTGTGGATTATCTCGACGGTCTCCGGGAGGAGACCGATCCGGAGCAGCCGGACGTCCGCAGCACACCGGCGCCGGGTGGGCAGGACATCGCGATCGTCGGCATGGCCTGCCGGCTGCCCGGAGGCATCGACCACTATACCGAGCTGTGGCGCCTCCTCGCGGACCGCGGCACGGCCGTAGGGCCGCTGCCTGACGGCCGCTGGCAGTGGCCCGACGGCATCGGCCCCGAGACCCACCCGGGAATCGACCGGGGCGGATTCGTCACGGACGGTGATTGCTTCGAGGCCGGGCTGTTCCGGATCACGCCGAACGAGGCCCGGCGCATGGACCCCCAGCAGCGCTGGATGCTGGAGCTGAGCTGGGCCTGCCTGGAGGACGCCGGATGTGCGGCGAGTGCCGTCTCGGGCGCCTCGATCGGCGTGTTCATCGGGGCCAGCGGCTCGGACTACCAGCGCGTCATGGACACCCGGCAGCTGCCGGTGCGCGCGCACAGCGGGCTGGCCACCTCCATGGCGATCATCGCCAACAGGGTCTCCTACTTTTTCGACCTGCGCGGACCGAGCATCCAGGTGGACACCGCCTGCTCCAGCTCTCTGGTCGCCGTCCACCAGGCCGTCCGGGCGCTGCGCGCGGGCGACTGCGAGGCCGCCCTGGTCGGCGGGGTGAACGTTCTGTGCCATCCGGCCGCGAGCGTCGCCTACCATCAGGCGGGCATGCTGTCGCCGGACGGCCTGTGCAAGACCTTCGACGCGTCCGCCAACGGCTATGTCCGCTCCGAGGGCGGCGTGGTCATGCTGCTCAAGCCGCTGGCCAACGCGCTCGCGGACGGCGACCACGTGCACGCCGTGATCAAGGGCAGCGCCACCAACCACGGCGGCCAGGCGGGCGGGCTGACCGTGCCCAGCGCGCGGATGCAGGCGAGCCTGGTCTCCGCGGCGCTGGCCGACGCACGCGTGACGCCCGCCGACGTGACGTACGTCGAGGCACACGGCACCGGCACCGCGCTTGGCGACCCGATCGAGGTCCAGGGCCTCACCCGTGCCTTCGCCGGCAGCACCACCCCCTGCGGGCTCGGCTCCGTCAAGACCAATCTCGGCCACCTCGAAGCCGCCGCGGGCATCACCGGGCTCCTGAAGATCGTTTTATCCCTGCGGTACGGGCAACTGCCCGCCTCGCTCCACTATGAGCGCCTCAACCCCAAGATCGCCCTCGACGGGACGCCGTTCTCCGTCGTCGACCGACTCCGTGACTGGCCGCCCGTGGCGGACGGCGTGCGCGTCGCCGGGGTGAGCAGCTTCGGCTCCGGCGGCAGCAACGCACACGTGATCGTCGCGGAGCCCCCGGTACCCGCGCCCCGCTCGACGCCCGCTGACGCGGCGGTGGCCCCTGTGGCGGTCGTACTCTCCGCGGAGAGCGGCGAGCAGCTCGTACGACAGGCCGAGTCGCTCCTCGCACACCTTCGCGCCACGCGGCCCGACCCGGCCGCTCTGCGGGACCTGGCCCACACGCTCCAGGTGGGCCGGGAACCCCTGACCGAGCGGCTGGCGCTGCTGGCCACCGACGCGGCAGCACTCGAAACCCTGCTGGCACGTGTGGTCTCCGGTGAGGACGTGGCGGCGCCCGCCGGTTTCCGCGGCCGAGCCAAGCGCGTCGGCCGTGCCACCACCCCGAGCCCGGCCGGGCGCGACGTGGCGCGGCTGGCCGAGGACTGGGTGCTCGGCGCGGCCGTCGACTGGGCGGTGCTGTACGAGGACGGCGCCGAGCCCCGCCGGGTCCCCCTGCCGACGCACGTCTTCGCCAGGACCCGCTACTGGCTCGACGCCGAGGAGCCCGCGCGCCCGGCGGGGAGCCACCCGCTGCTGCACGGCACGGCGACGGACGAGGACGGCGCGCGGACGTACCGGTCCGTGTTCACCCGGCAGGACTTCTTTCTGCGCGACCACCGCGTCCAGGACGAGCCGGTCCTGCCCGCCGTCGCCTTTCTGGAGCTGGCGCGCGAGGCCGTTTACCGTGCGCTGCCCGCGTCGGGCGAGGGCGCGTCCGTACGCCTGGACGACGTGGTGTGGTCGCGTCCGGTCGTCGTCGGGGACGCTCCGCGCACCGTCCACACCACCGTGACGTACGGCGCCGACGACCGGGTCGGCTTCGAGATCCGCACGACCGGGCCCGACGGCACGACGGACACGGTGACGCACTCACGCGGACGGGGATCGCGCGGCCCCGCGACCGCCCACGCCCCGCTGGACCTCGCGGCGCTGACGGCCTGTATGGACACGGCGGTTCTCGGCGCAGACGAGTGCTACGAGGCCCTGCGCGCCGCCGGACTGGACTACGGACCCGCCCACCGGGCGCTGCGCGAGGTGCGCCTGGGGGAGCGAGAGGTGCTGGCGACCCTGGTCGTACCCGACTGCGTGGCGGCGACACGCGACGACTACGTGCTGCACCCCAGCGTGCTCGACGGCGCGCTCCAGGCGGTGTACGCGCCGGAGATCCACGCCGCCCGGCCGGACGGCGCCGCGCAGGCGCCCGAATGGAACGCGGCGCTTCCGTTCACCCTCGACTCCCTGATGGTATGGGGCTCCACTCCCGCCACCGCGTACGCGTGGCTGCGTGAGGCCGCCGGCTCCTCGGACGACGTGCGGCGCTGGGACATCGACCTCTGCGACGAGCACGGCCGTGTGTTCGCGGCGCTGCGCGGCTACTGCGCGCGCCGACGCCCGGATGCCGCGCCGCGGGCCACCGAGCGGGTCACGCTGCTCCGGCCGACGTGGAGCGAGCGGGCCGCCGCCTCCGGCCAGGCGCCCCGCTACACCGCGCGCGTCGCGCTGGCCTGCGGCTTCGAGGAGCGCCTGGCGGAACTCCGTACGCTGGCCCCGCACATCACGTTCCTCGACCCGGCGGAGCCGGAGGCCGTGTCCGGGCCGGCCACCCCCTCCGACCCGCGGACCCGGCCCGAGCAGGCCGTCGCCGCCCGGGCGATCGAGCTGTTTCAGGCGCTCAAGGGCATCCTGCTGGGCAGGCCGGCGGGCCCGGTGCTCGTGCAGGTGCTGGTGCCCGCCGACGGCGCCGGGCGGCTGCACGAGGCACTGTCGGGTCTGCTGCGGACGGCGCACCTGGAGAACCCCGCCCTGGTGGGCCAGCTCCTGTCCATGCCGGCCGACGCCACGGCGGCCTCCCTGGCCGCGACGCTGGACGACGACAGCCGTTCCCCGCAGGACCAGCGGGTGCGCTACGAAGGCGGTCGACGGCACGTCCTCGGCTGGGAGCCCCTGGCCGCGCTGCCGGCGGACGGCGCCGGAGAGGTCCCGTGGCGGGAGCGGGGCGTGTACCTCGTCCCCGGCGGCGCCGGCGGCCTCGGCCTCGTGTTCGCCGCGGAGATCGCCCGCCGGGCACCGGGCGCGGTGCTGTGCCTGACCGGCCGCTCCCCGCTGACCGCGGACAGGGAGGCGCGGCTCGCGGCCCTGCGCGACGCGGGCGCGACCGTCGAGTACCACGTGCTGGACGTCGCCGACCGGCAGGGCACCCGCGACCTCGTCGCCGACCTCGTGCGCCGCTTCGGCGGTCTGCACGGTGTGCTGCACTGCGCGGGCGTGCTCCACGACGCCTTCCTGCTCAAGAAGTCGGCGGCGGAGTTCGGCCGGGTCCTGCACCCAAAGCTGGACGGCGCGGTGAGCCTGGACGAGGCCACCCGGGACACGGAACTGGACTTCTTCGCCCTGTTCTCGTCGATCATGGGCACGACCGGCAACGTCGGCCAGGCCGACTACGCCGTAGCCAACGCCTTCCTCGACGCCTTCGCCCACCGCAGGGACGAGCTGGTCCGGGCCGGCTCCCGCAGCGGCCGTACCGTCGCCATCGGCTGGCCGCTGTGGGCGAGCGGGGGCATGGGCGCCGACGACACCACACGCGAGGCGCTCCGGGTGCGCACGGGGCTCGTGCCGATGACGACCTCGGCCGGCGTCGAGGCGTTCCACCGCGCCCTGGCCTCGGGCGAGCCGCACGTGCTTGTCGGCGCCGGGGACGAGGCGGGACTTCGCGCCCTGCTCGGTGCCGTACCCGAGCCCGGTCAGGCCGGGGACGGCGCCTCCGGGGGCGGCACCCGCCCCGAACTCACCGAGGAGACGGTCAGGTTCCTCAAGCAGGCGCTGGCCCGCGTCACGGGCCTGGTCGCGGACGGCCTCGACGCGGACGAACTTTTCGGGGCCTACGGGATGGACTCCATCCTGGCGACCGAGCTGACTGCCGCACTGGAGTCCACCTTCGGCTCGCTGCCCAAGACGCTGATGTTCGAGTACCACACGCTGTCCGAGCTGGCCGGCTACTTCGTCGACCGGCACCGGCCGGCCCTGGAGCAGCTGTTCGCCCAGCCCGGCGCGCCCCGCGAGGCCGAGCGCGAGCCACTGCCGCCCGTAGCGGAGCGGACGGCCGTACACGAGCCCGCCCAGCCGGCGACGTCCGCCCTGGACATCGCGATCATCGGTGTCTCCGGCCGCTACCCCGAGGCCCGCGACCTGCGCGAGTTCTGGCAGAACCTGCGCGACGGCCGCGACTGTGTCGTGGAGGTGCCCGAGGACCGCTGGGACTGGCGCGCGTACTACAGCGGGGACCGCACCGAGCCCGGGCGCCACTACAGCAAGTGGGGCGGCTTCATCGCCGAAGTCGACCGCTTCGACCCGCTGTTCTTCAACATCTCGCCGTACGAGGCCGACTTCCTGGACCCGCAGGAGCGGCTCTTCCTTGAGCACGCCTGGGCGGCGCTGGAGGATGCCGGTCACACGCGCGAGGACCTGCGGCGCATCGACGGGCAGGTCGGCGTGTACGCGGGCGTCATGTGGAGCCAGTACCAACTGCTGTTCCAGAACGGCGGCGGCACCCCGCACGGCAACCCGAGCGCGGTCGGCAGCAGCTTCGCCAGCGTCGCCAACCGCGTCTCGTACGTGATGAACCTCCACGGCCCGAGCATGACCGTGGACACGATGTGCTCCAGCTCGCTGACTGCGCTGGGGCTAGCCTGCCGGGACCTGCGGGACGGCCGCACCAGGCTGGCGTTCGCGGGCGGTGTCAACGTGACCGTCCACCCCAACAAGTACTTGAGCCTCAGCGCGGGTCAGTTCATCTCCGGCAAGGGCCACTGCGAGAGCTTCGGCATCGGCGGGGACGGCTACATCCCGGGCGAGGGCGTGGGAGTCGTCGTACTGAAGCCGCTGCGCGACGCCGAACGCGACGGCGACCACATCTACGGCGTCATCAAGGGAATCGGCATCTCGCACGGCGGCCGCACCAACGGCTACACCGTGCCCAACCCGCGAGCCCAGAAGGCGGCCATCGCCGACGCGCTGCGCGAGGCCGGAGCCGACCCCCGCGCCGTCAGCTACATCGAGGCGCACGGCACCGGCACCAAGCTGGGCGACCCCATCGAGATCACCGGACTCAGCCAGGCGTTCGGCGAGGACGCGGAGCGGCAGTACTGCCTCCTCGGCTCGGTGAAGTCGAACATCGGCCACTGCGAGAGCGCGGCGGGCATCGCCGGACTCACCAAGGTCCTGCTGCAACTGGAACACAGCCAGATCGCCCCCTCGCTGCACTCCCGCACGCTCAACCCCAACATCGACTTCGCCGCGACCCCGTTCGTCGTCAACCAGGAACTGCGCGAGTGGGTACGGCCCGTCGTCGACGGCCGCGTCCGGCCCCGGCTCGCCGGTGTCTCGTCGTTCGGCGCGGGCGGCTCCAACGCCCATGTGCTGGTGGAGGAGTACACCGACCGGCGCCCGGCGCCGCCCTCCGGGCAGCCCGTGCTGTTCCCGCTGTCCGCCAGGGACGAGGACCGCCTGCGCGCCTACGCGGCTCAACTGCTGCGATTCGTACGGGAGAAGGACGCCGGCTCCGGTACGGCTCTACCCGCGGACCTGGCGTACACCCTCCAGGTCGGGCGCGAGGCCATGGACGAGCGTCTTGCGATCGTGGCCGGCACCTGGGCGTCGCTCGCCGACAAGCTGGAGCGGTACCTTGCGGGCGACGGGGACATCGAAGACGTCGTCAGCGGCAACGCCAAGCGCGCCCGCGACACCCTCGCCTCCCTCCTGCCCGCCGACGAACTCGCCGAGACCACGCGGCGGTTGCTGGAGCACGGCAAGCTGTCCCGCCTCGCCGACCTCTGGGTGCGCGGCGCGTCGGTCGACTGGCGCGGACTGCACACCGCCGGCGCACCGCGCCGGATCAGCGCACCGACGTACCCCTTCGCTCGGGAACGGCACTGGGTGCCGGAGGCGCTCGCGGCGAGCGTGACCGCACCTGTGCCTGATGCCACCCCCGCCGAACCGGCCCGCGGCGAGGTCCGTTTCCTCACCAAGCGGTGGCGCCCGGCGCCGCACTCCGCCCCGCGGCCGGGCGACGCGGCCGCCTCCGTCGTCGTCCTGCATGACGCCGCCACCGCGCCCCTGGCCGCCGCGCTGGCCCGGCTGTGCGACGGCGCGACCCTGGTGGAGACGGGTCCCCGCGCCGAGCAGCGGCTCGGACGCCGGGCCGAGGACTGCTCCGCCTGGATCGACCTCACCGGCCTGTCCGCGCACGATCGGTCCGGCGAGTCGCTCGCGCTGCTCCAGACGCTGCTCACCGCCAAGGCGGCGCGCGACCTGCGGCTGCTGTACGTGACCCAGGGACTGGAAGCCCACCCGCGCACCCGGACCGACCTGGCCGGCGCCTCGCGCGCCGGGCTCTACCGGATGCTCCAGAGCGAGTACGGCGGCCTTGTCTCACGCCATGTCGACCTGGACCCCGCGGTGTCCGGCGACGAACGGCTGGCGGCCGTCATCCGCCGCGAACTAGACGAAGCGGACGACGAGGTGGAGGTCTGCCACCGGGACGACGTCCGCTACGCCCCCGTGCTCGACGACCTCGAACCGGCCGCGCCGACCGACGCCTCCGCCTTCACCTTCGCCGACGACGAGGTGCTCCTGGTGACCGGCGGCACGCGCGGCCTCGGGATGCTGTGCGCGCGGCACCTGGTGCGGCGGTACGGCGTCCGGCGGCTCGTGCTGATCGGCCGGGACCCGCTGCCCCCGCGCCAGCTGTGGGACGACCCGGACGCCTGCGAACCCGCCGTGCGCGGCAAGATCCGCGCGGTACTGGACCTCGAGGCCGAGGGTGTCGAGGTGCGCGTGCTCGCGCTGCTGCTCGACCGGGGCGACGAGGTCGGCGCGGGCCTGCGCTCCGTAGAGGAATCGATGGGCAGGATCGCCGGTGTCGTCCACGCGGCCGGACTGGTCGACACGGAGAACCCGGCGTTCGTCCGCAAGTCCATCGCGGGCATCGCCCGAGTGGTCTCCCCTAAGACCGAGGGCACGCGCAACCTGCTGGCCGCCCTGGACGCCTCGGCGCCGCGGTTCGTGCTGCTGTTCTCCTCCGTCTCCGCGGCCGTGCCCACCCTGGGCGCCGGGCAGAGCGACTACGCCATGGGCAACGCCTACCTGGACTACGTGGCCCACGCGTACGAAGGAACCCTGCCGGTCACGAGCATCCAGTGGCCCAGCTGGCGTGACACCGGATTCGGCGAGGTCACCAACCAGGCCTACACCGACACCGGCATGCTCAGCATCACCGACGCCGAGGGCCTCACCCTCCTCGACGAGATCCTGACGTCGAGGCGCGCCCCGGTCGTCATGCCGCTGGTCGTCGACGCCGCCCGCTTCGACCCCGCCGCCCTGCTGCGCCCCAGGCGCCGCCCGGCCGCTGCCCCGGGTCCCCGCCCCGCCACGCACCCCGCCGGTCCCGCGCCCGCCTTCGACGACGGCGGCTCCGCCCTGGCCGAGCGGCTCATGGCGTTCCTCGGCGAGGCCTTCGAGGCCGAACTCCGGCTGAAGCCCGGGGTGCTCGACGCGCGCACCTCGTACGCCGACTACGGTGCCGACTCGATCCTCCTGGCCCAGGTGCTGCAGAGGATCCGGCGACGCCTGGATGTCACTCTGGACCCCTCGGCGCTCCTCGAACACTCCACGCTGCACGACCTGACGGCCTGGCTGCTCGACACGTACGCGGCGGAGGTGGCCTCCGAGTTCGGCGCCCCGAGCACCACCGCGGAGGGGGAACCCGCATCGCCGGCCACCGCGCCGCCTGCCCCGATGGCCCTGGAGCCCGCGCGCCCGGCCTCGGAGGCCGCACCCCTCACCCCGGAGCCCAGGAGCCCGGCGTCGGCTTTGGAGCCCGCACGCCCCGCCCCCGCCGGACCCGCCGAGCCCGCCGCGGCGCCCGTCGCCGTCATCGGCATGGCCTGCCGCCTGCCCGGCGCACCCGACCTCGCCGCCTACTGGGACCTGCTGTCCGAGGGCAGGTCTGCCATCCGCAGGGTCCCCGAGGACCGGTGGGGGAGGCCCGCCGACTTCTCTGCCGGAGTTGTCGACGACGTGTACGGCTTCGACCCGGGCTACTTCATGCTGCACGCCGAGGACGTGCGGGCCATGGACCCGCAGGCGCTGGTGCTGCTGGAGGAGAGCCTCAAGGCGATCCACCACGCGGGATACCGGTTCGACGACCTCGACGGCAGCAACACCGGTGTGTACGTGGGGGCCCGGGGCCGCGGCCGTGCGGACGCCGGGCTGGTGGACGCGGCCCGCAATCCGATCATGGCGGTCGGCCAGAACTACCTGGCGGCCAACATCTCCCAGTTCTTCAACTGGCAGGGCCCGGCCATGGTGCTGGACACCGCCTGCTCCTCCTCGCTGGTGGCCATGAACCTGGCCACCGACGCCCTGGTGGCGGGCTCCGTCGACCTCGCCGTGGTGGCGGGCGTCAGCCTGCTGACCGACCCCTCGGACCACGAGCTGTTCCGGCGCCGCGGTCTGCTGCGCGAGGACGGCGAGTTCCATGTGTTCGACCGCCACGCGGCCGGGGTCGTGCTCGGCGAAGGCGCCGGTGTGGTGGTCCTCAAGCCGCTCGCGCAGGCGGAGCGCGACGGGGACACGGTGTACGCGGTGGTCGAGGGCATCGCCGTCAACAACGACGGACGTACGGCTGGCCCTGCCACGCCCAACCTCCAGGCGCAGCAGCGGGTGATGCGCGACGCGCTGCGCCGGGCGGGCCGCTCTCCCGGGCAGCTGCGCTACCTGGAGGCCAACGGCTCCGGCTCCCAGCTGACCGACCTGCTCGAACTCAAAGCCGTCCAGGCTGTGTACCGCGACGGGGCGACCGATACGAGCCCCGTGCTGCACCTCGGTTCCATGAAGCCCAACATCGGGCATCCGCTGTGCGCCGAGGGCATCGCCGCCTTCATCAAGGTGGCGCTGATGGTGCACCACCAGCGCCTGGTGCCCTTCCTGTCGGGCCACCAGCCGATGGAGCACTTCTCCGTCAACGCGGCCGGCCTCGCCTTCCCCCGCCGGGCCGAGGCGGCCGACCTGTCCTACGCGGCGCTCAGCAGCTTCGCCGACGGCGGCACCAACGGGCATGTCATCGTCGGCCGGTACAGCGCGCCTCCCGGCGCGGTGCGCCGAGGGCCGGTGGCCCTTCCCGAGCTGACGCGCACCGACGTGCGCACCGCGGGCCCTGTCGTGCCCGACGACACCACCGTATGGATCAGGCGCCTCGATCCCGCGCACCCGGTCCTGGATCACCACCGGGTCTACGGCCGCCGGCTGCTGCCCGGACTGGCCTGGATCGACCTGTTGTACCGGTGCTTCGCCGAGTCCGGTGCGGCCTGCGAGGGGCTCGAACTGCGAAACTTATCCATCTACCGTCCGCTCGCGGTGGATGACAGCGCCCTGGACATCCGGATCGAGGCACGCCGCGATACCGCGGACAGCTGGCGTATCGAGGCCGGCGATGCCGCCGGGCGCTACATCACGGCCGAGATGCACCGAGTGGCTCCGACGTCCTATGACGAGCGCGCCCAGGTCCCCGAGGACGCCGGGGCCAAGAGCCTCGACGAGGTGTACCGGGGCTACCGGGAGCTGGAGCTGGCCCACTCGGGCCCCATGAAGGCCCACGGCTCGGTCGCCGACACCCCCGAGGCACTCTGGGTGCGGGTCCGTGCAGACGAGGGGGAGAACCCGGAGGACCACCTCTTCCACCCCGCCCTGATCGACGGCAGCGCGGTCGCGGCCAGCGACGTCCTCGCCGGGCCGTCCCGCGGCGAGTCACGCCTGTTCCTGCCGTTGTTCTACAAGTCCTTCCGGGCTACCGCGCCGCTGCGCGACGCCTGTGTGACGCGCATCCGCCGGGACTCCGTCGACCTGCACGCGGAACTCCTCACCTTCACCATGGAGTTCTTCGACGCCGACGGGCGGAAGGTCGGCGCGCTGGCGGAGTACACCGGCAAGGCGGTGCGCCAGGCTGGACACATCAACCCCGCGCGCGGGGGTGCCGACACGGCTCGGCCGTCCGCTCCCGCGACGGCGGCCACGGTGGTGGAAGTCGACGGCCGCCGGGTCACCGAGGTGGTCCGGTCCGTGGTCGCCGAGCAGCTCGGCGTCCCCGCGAACCAGGTCTCCACGACCACGAGCTACTACGAGATGGGGCTGGACTCCGCGAAACTGCTCCAGGCGGCGACCCGCCTGGAAGAGGCGCTGGACACGCGGCTCTCCCCGACGCTGCTCTTCGAGCACCCCACGGTGGCCGAGCTGGCCCGGCATCTCGCTGGTGCGCACCCGGTCACCGGGGCCGAGGGTCCGAGGGCCGATGCGGCAGCGGGCGATGAGCAGACCCCCGACGTGAGCGGCACAGGCGGCCCCGGGGACATCGCCGTCGTCGGCATGGCCGGCCGCTATCCCAAGGCCCGGGACCTCGCCGAGTTCTGGGAGAATCTGAAGGCGGGACGGGACTGCATCACCGAGGTCCCGGAGACCCGCTGGCCGCACGGCGAGGTGCCGGATGGGTCCCGCTGGGGCGGGTTCCTGGACGACGTCGACTGCTTCGACGCCGGATTCTTCGGCATCCCGGCGGACGAGGCCGCCCTCCTCGACCCGCAGGAACGCCTGTTCCTGGAGGTCTGCTGGGAGGCGATCGAGGACGCCGGCTACACCCCGGCCGAGCTCGCCGGGGGCCGCGGCACCGGCCCGCGGCGCGCCGTGGGCGTGTACGTCGGCGTCATGCACCAGGACTACGCACTGCTCCAGGAGGAGGCCGTGCGCCGGGGGCAGCGCATCCCCCTGGCCCTCAACGCGGCGACCGTCGCCCACCGCGTCTCGCACGTCTGCGACTTCCACGGCCCGTCCCTGGCCGTCGACACGGTGTGCGCCTCCTCGCTCAACGCCGTGCACCTGGCCGTCGAGGCGCTGCGCCGGGGCGAGTGCGAGGCGGCGATCGCCGGCGGGGTCAACCTGTCCCTGCATCCGGCCAAGTACCGGACGTACGGCGGGCTCGGGCTGCTCGCACAGGACCGGCCCGCACGCTCCTTCGGCGCCGGGGGAGACGGCTATGTTCCGGCCGAGGCCGTGGGTGCCGTGCTGCTGAAGCCGCTGGAGAAGGCACTTCAGGACGGCGACGCCGTCTACGCGGTGATCAAGGGCAGCGCGGTCAACCACTCCGGGCGTACCCCCGGCTTCCGTGTGCCGTCGGCGGCCGCGCAGGAAGCGGTGATCACCGACTGCCTCGACCGGGCCGGCGTCGACCCGGCCTCGCTCGGCTGCCTGGAGGCCCACGGCACCGGCACCGAGATCGGCGACCTGATGGAACTGCAGGGCCTGGAGCGGGCCTTCGGCAGGCGGACGGAACGCACCGGCTTCTGCTCCCTGGGCTCCCTCAAGTCCGCCATCGGGCACGCTGAGGCGGCCGCCGGCATCGGCAGCCTGACCAAGGCCGTGCTCCAGCTCCACCGCAGGACGCTCACCCCGCTCGTCCGGGCGGAACGGGACAACCCGTACCTCGACCTCGACGGCTCACCATTCCGCCTCCAGACGGAGACGCAGGAGTGGACCGTCGTCACGCCCGGGGCGGGTTCCCCGCGCCGGGCGGGCGTCAGCGCCTTCGGCGCCACGGGCGCCAACGCCCATGTCGTGCTCGAAGAGGCGCCCGGTCCGTGCGATCCGCGGCCCGCCGCCGCGTCCGGCGCTGTGCTCGTCCCGCTGTCCGCGAAGAACGAGGACCGGCTGCGCGCCTACGCCGAGCGGCTCCTGGGCTTCCTCGACGCGCGGGACCACGTCGACCTGGCGGCCCTCGCCCACACCCTGCAGAGCGGCCGCGTGGCGCTGGAGGAGCGCCTGGTGCTGCTGGCCCACGGCCTCGACGAGGTGAAGGACGCCCTGCGTGGCTTCCTGCGGGGCACGCGGCCGGCGAACGTGTGGTGGGCCCGCGCCGAGGACCTCCCGCGGGAGTCGCGGCTGCTGGATGAGGACGACGTCCTCGACGACCTGGTCTCCCGGTGGTCCGCCCAGGGTCACTGGAGCAAGATCGCCGAGCTGTGGCTGGAGGGCTACGACGTCCCCTGGCACCGCCTCCACGGGCGGACGCCGCGGCGACTGCACCTGCCCACGTACCCGTTCGCCAGGGAGCGCCACTGGATAGCTGCGGCCGCACCGACCACCGAGTCGCTGCCGGAGCCGTCGGCCCCGGCCGCCGCCACGGAACCCGAGGCCCGTCAGCCCCGGACCCTCGCGGCTGGCCCGGTCTGGCGCTTCGCCGCCGCGAGCGAACCGCTCCCGGCGCAGGACCACGCGTCCTCTGAGGCCAGGGCGCGCGGTTTCGTGCGGCAGCTGCTCGCCGCTCAACTCGGCCGCGCCGCGGAGGAGATCCCCGTACACACGGGCTTTCTGGAGCTGGGCCTCAGCTCGCTGGGCGCCGTCAGGCTGACCCGGGAGCTGGACGCGACCATCGCGCCCGGCTTCGTGCCGAGCACGCTCTTCGAGCACACGACGGTCGCCGGGCTCGCCGCCCACCTCACCGGCGCCCACCCCGACCGGGTGGCCCGTCTGGTCCGGGACGACGCGGGACCGCAGCCGCTCACGGCACCAGCCGCCCCACCGCGGCCCGAAGTCCTCAGCCTGCTAGAGCGGTTGGGGACGGGCGCCTTGGACCTCGACGACGCGATAGCGCTCCTCGACGCAGAGAGAAGCACGAAGTGAAGCACGAGCTCAGCGCCCTGATCGCCGACTACAGGGCCGGGAAGATCACCGACACCGAGGTCGGGGACCTGCTGAGGCGGCTCAGGTCGGGAGCGCGGACGTACCCGCTCTCCGAGGGTCAGCGCGGCCTGTGGGCGCTGCAGAAGGCGTACCCCGGGGCCACCGCCTACAACGTGCCGCTGTGCTTCCGCGTCCGTAGCCTGGACACCGCCGCGTTCCTGCGGGCATGGCGTGCCGTGGCCGAGTGCCACCCGGTGCTCACCACGGTGATCGGCAGCGACGAGGACGGGCCGTACCAGTCGGTGGACCCCGGTCGTGAGCCCGACTTAGCCGAGGTGGACCTGTCGGCTCTCCCGGACGCCGAAGCGCTGGCCGCCGTCGAACGCGAGCACAAGCGCCCGTTCGCGATGGAGGGGGAGGCGCTGGTCCGCATCCGCGTCTTCACCCGCCCCGCGGACGAGTCGATCGTGCTGGTCAGCGTCCACCACATCGTCTTCGACGGCACCTCGGCCCGGATCCTGATGCGCGCGCTGTTCGAGGCATATGCGCGCGTCCTGGCCGGAGCCGAGCCCGACCCGGCGGCACCGGCGGCGGCCTTCCACGACTTCGTGGACCGGCAGCAGGCCACCCTGCCCGCGCGGTGCGCCGGGTTGCTCGCCCACTGGCGTCAGAAGCTGGCGGGGCCGCTGCCGACTCTGAACCTGCCCACCGACCGGCCGCACAGCCAGGTCGTGGACCGGTTCGCCGGAGACACCTACCTGAGCGAGCTGCCGGCCGCGCTGGCCTCCGGGATCGCGGAGTCGGCCGCCCGCTGGAGGGTGACCCCCTCGGCGCTGATGCTGAGCGCCTATGCGGCGGTACTGGCCACGTACTCGGACGACCGGGAGCTCGTCGTCGGCGTGCCCGTGAATGAGCGCGCGGACGAGGCGCTCGCCGAGGCCATGGGGCTCATGATCAACATGGTGCCGGTGCGGGTGAGCCTCGACGAGGACGAGCCCTTCCGGCAGATGGCGGGCCGGGTGCAGCGCGACCTCGTCGACGGGATGCTACACAGCTACCCCTTCGCGGCCCTGGTCGGCGAACTGCCGCAGGGCCAGGCCCCGGAGCGCTCCCCGATCTTCCAGACGGCGTTCATCTACCAGGACGTCCTCGACGGCATCGGCGGCCCCGGCCTCCCGTACGAGCTGGTCCACGATGTGCACCAGGAGGGCGAGTACGAGCTCTCGGTGGAGGCGTGGCGCACCGGTGACGGCTACACGCTGCACTGGAAGTACCACCCCGAGCTGTTCACCCGGGACTTCGTCGAGCGGCTCGCGGACCGCTATCTGCGCCTGCTCCAGGCCGTGACCGGCGAGCCGGCGGTCCGGGTCGGTGAGCTGTGCCGGATCTCCGACGAGCCCGGCACGGCTCAGGGCGACGGCCCGTGCGTGCACGACATGGTCGAGGCGGCCGCGCGCCGCCACCCCGACGCCGTCGCGGTCGAGGCCGACGACGAGGTCCTGACGTACCGCGAACTCGGCCGCCGCAGCGACGCCCTGGCGGCGCACCTGGTGGCGCGCGGCGTGCGGCGGGGCGATCTGGTGACCGTCCTGCTGGACCGGTCGGCGGCCGTGGTCGTGGCGCTGCTGGGCATCCTCAAGGCCGGTGCGGCCTACGTGCCCCTCGACCCCGAACTGCCTGCCGCCCGCCTGTCCGACATCGTCACGGACAGCGGCACGTCCCTCGTCGTCACCCAGTCCCGCCACAAGGAGCAGGCCCGGGCCCTGTTCGCCGGCCGGGGAGCCAGGGCGGCGGGCGGCCTCGTGGTGCTGGACGAGCAGCGCGCCGAACTCGCCGAGGCCGCGGCCCGGGGCGACCGCGCGGAGGTCACGGCGACCGAGTCCGACCTGGCGTACGTCATCTACACCTCTGGGAGCACCGGAAAGCCCAAGGGCGTGATGATCCCGCACCGCGGCTTCACCAACCTGCTGCGCTCGCTGGCCGAAGAGCCCGGACTGGACCGTACGGACACGCTCTTCGCCGTCACCACGATCAGCTTCGACATGGCGCAGGTGGAGCTGTTCCTGCCGCTGGTCCGCGGCGGACGCTGCCACGTCTGCGACAGCGCGACGCTCAAGGACGTCGAGCGGCTCAAGGAGCGCATCGCGCGCGTGCGGCCGACCGTTATGCAGGCCACACCGGCCGCCTGGAGCATGCTCTTCCACTCCGGCTGGCGCAACCCGGAGGGCCTGAGGGCCTTCTGCGGCGGCGAGGCCCTCTCCCGCACGCTCAAGGAGCAGTTCCTAAGCACCGACACCGAGCTGTGGAACCTCTACGGCCCGACCGAGACCACGGTGTACTCCACCGGCACGCTCGTGCGCGCCGACGCCCCGATCACCATCGGCCGGCCCCTCCCTAGCACCGAGGTCCACATCCTCGACGGACGGCTGCGGCCGGTGCCCGCCGGCGAGAGCGGGGAGCTGTGCATCGCCGGCACCGGGCTCGCCGACGGCTATGTGAACCGCCCCGAGCTGACCGCGGAGAAGTTCGTCGACCACACGACCGCGCTCGGCGGCCGGATCTACCGCACCGGTGATCTGGCCCGCTGGACCGACGACGGCGAGATCGAGTACCTCGGACGGCTGGACTTCCAGGTGAAGATCCGCGGCTACCGCATCGAACCGGGCGACATCGAGTACCACCTGGGCCGGCACGAGGACGTCGCGCAGTGCGTCGTCGTCGCGCGCGGCGAGGACGCGGCGAAGCATCTCGTCGCGTACTACGTGCCCGCCCGTGAGCGGGCGGGCGCCGCCGCGGCCTTCAAGGAGCATCTGCGTGCGAGCCTTCCGGCGTACATGGTCCCCGACTTCTACGTCGCGCTCGACGCCGTCCCGCTGACGGGCAGCGGCAAGGTGGACCGCAACGCGCTGATGCGGCGTGAGATCTCGCTCGCACCCGAGCCGAACCGGCCCGCCCCACACGCCTCGCGGGCCTCGCACGCCGCGTATGCCTCGCGTGCCGAGACCGAGGAGGGGGTCCTCGCTTGCTGGCGCGAGGTCCTCCAGGTCGCGGACATCGCCCCGACGGACTCCTTCTTCGAGGTGGGCGGCAACTCGCTGACGGCGGTGCTGCTAGCGCAGCGCATCGGCAGCGAGTTCGGGGTCCCCTTCGCGGCCGCCGATCTGTTCAAGCACAGCAGCGTCCGCGCCATCGCCGAGTACGTGTCCACGACGGCGGCGCCGCGCGACGAGGCGGACGACGACATGCCGGCCGAGGCCGACCGCCCGGCCCCGGAACAGGCCCAGCCGGTGCCGCCGGACGCGATCGCGGTCGTCGGCATCGCCTGCCGCTTAGCGAACGCCGACGACCACTGGGAGTTCTGGGAGAACCTCACGCGAGGCGACGCGGCGACCCGCTGGTGGAGCGAGCGGGAGCTGCGCGACGCCGGAGTGCCCGAGCACCTCATGCGCGATCCGCGCTTCGTACCGCTGCGCTCCTCCATCGACGGCAAGGAACTCTTCGACGGCGAGTTCTTCCGGCTGTCACCGCATCACGTTGCCCTGATGGACCCGCAGTTCCGCCAACTGCTCCTGCACGCCTGGAAGGCCGTCGAGGACGCCGGGTACAACCACCGCGACATCCCCGACACCGCCGTCTACGTCACCCACGGTAACCACTTCTACGGCGCGCCCCCCGACGGGGCGCCCACCGGCGTCGTCGAGACCCCGGAGCAGTACCTGTCGTGGGTGATGAGCCAGGGCGGCACCGTCGCCTCGATGATCTCGCAGCAGCTCGGCTTCGGCGGACCGAGCATGTCCGTGCACTCGAACTGCTCCTCGTCGCTGACCGCGCTCTCGCTGGCCGCCCAGGCGGTGCGCTCCGGCGAGACCGACTTCGCGCTGGTCGCCGCGGCGTCCGCGGCGAGCGCCGACAGCCGGGGCTACGTCCACCAGCCCGGCCTCAACCTCTCCAGCGACGGCCGCGTCAAGGCCTTCGACGCCGAAGCCGACGGCATGGCCGGCGGCGAGGGCGTCGCCGTGCTACTGATCCGCCGCGCCGCGGACGCCGTGGCCGCGGGCGACCACATCTACGGCCTGCTGCGCGGCATCGCCACCAACAGCGACGGCGCCGACGCCACCGGTTTCTACAGCCCGAGCGTCACCGGGCAGAGCCGCGTGATCCGCGCCGTCCTTGAGCGCACGGGCATCGCCCCCCGCTCGATCGGCTACGTCGAGGCCCACGGCACCGGCACCAAGCTCGGCGACCCGGTCGAACTGGCCGCGCTCACCGAGGCGTACCGCGACTTCACCGACGCGACCGGCTACTGCGGCATCGGCTCGGTGAAGTCCAACCTCGGCCACCTCGACTCCGCCGCGGGGCTCGCCGGCAGCATCAAGGTCCTGCTGTCCCTCTACCACCGGCAGATCCCCCCGACCCTCAACTACACCCGCCCCAACCTGGAGCTGCGCCTCGACCGGTCGCCGTTCCACGTCGTGGACACGCTGCGGGACTGGCCCTCCGGCCCGGCCCCGCGCCGGGCGGCGCAGAGCTCCATTGGACTGGGCGGCACGAACGCGCACGCCGTCTTCGAGGAGTACGCCGCCGACCACGCCGCCCCAGCCGACGACGGCTCCCCGCAGCTCGTGCCCCTGTCCGCGCGCGCCAACGCCAACCTGGACCGGTACGCGCGCGACCTGCTGGCGTATCTGCGCGCCCCCCGGGCGGCCGGCGTCCGGCTGCGCGACCTCGCGTACACGCTTCAGGTCGGCCGCGTGCCCATGGCCGCACGGGTGGCGTTCGTCGTGCGGGACCTCGGCGAACTGGCCGCCGAACTCGCGCTGTTCGTCGAAGGCGAGGACTCGCCGCGGCGGTTCACCGGCGACACGGCGCCCGCCGCCGCCTCCGGGGAACCCGAGCCGAAGCTCGCGCGCTGGTGGGAGAAGGGCAAGCTGAGGAAGCTCGCCAGGGCCTGGGCAGGCGGCGCCGACGTCGACTGGCGGCGGCTGCCCCGGCCCGTCGCGGGCCGGAGGCTCAGCCTGCCGACCTACCCCTTCAGCCAGGTCGCCCACCCCTGGCCGGCCCGCCCCGGCACCCCGGCACCGCAGACCGCGGCCCCCGCGCATCCGCTGCTGCACGAGAACGTTTCCGGCCTCGGCGCCGTCCGCTACCGCACCCGCTTCACCGGCGAGGAGTTCGTCCTCCGCGACCACGTGGTCGGCGGCGGACGGCTGCTGCCGGCCGTGGCGAGCCTGGAGATGGCGTACACCGCCGCCCGACGCGCGGTGCCCGGCGCCGCACAGCGCGGCATCACGCTCAGGAACGTCACCTGGGTGCGCCCGGTCGCCGTCGACGGCGACGGCCTCGACATCGAGTTCACCCTGGCCGAGGAGCGCCCGGGGACGGCGGACGGCCCGCTGCGCTTCGAGCTGACCGCCTCCGCCGACGAGAGCGGCCAGGTCTATGTGCAGGGCCGCGCGCTCCTCGCGGGCGCCGCCCCCCGGCCGTCCGTCGACCTCGACGGGCTGCGCGCCGCCCTGACACGGCGGTCGATGACCGGCGCCGAGTGCTATGACCACATCGCGCGCGCCGGCGTCGACTACGGGCCCGGCTTCCGCGTCGTACGGACGCTCTGGCGCGGCGGGCGGTACGGGCACGGCGGGTACGGGCACGGCGCCGGGCGGGCCGT